>CAYMZY010000007.1:0-34697 GCA_964395165.1 uncultured Bdellovibrionales bacterium
AAGCTCATGGATCCCATACTTCCCGTCGGGCGTAATCGCCATCCAATACGGCATGAAGAGCGCATAGCGGGCCGACCAAGTACGAGGGACTTTGTTGCGGATCAGATATTCTCCTAGAGGCGTTTCCATTCCCGGCCGACCCGAGGAAACGATGAAAGCATCGACGAGCTCACCATTCTCGAAGGTCGTCATCACCTGGCTCTTCAAATTGATGTCAATATACTTGCCCGTGGTCCGGAGCGGCCGAGTGAAACGCTTAGCCTCAGCCAGACGGACCTGAAGATCCGAACTCCAGGTTCCAGGCGGTGAAGGAAGTGTCGTGAATGTCGAATGGAAGATCTCTGTCGTCGCCTCTGCTTCTTTTCCGCGCTGCCGATACCCGACCATGAGTGTATATGCCGTACCATCCTGAAGCGGCGTCTTCGGAAGCAGGATGAATTCCGTCTTCTCAGGATTATTCTCGAAAATCAGTTCGACCGGTGGATCAAGCGTGAAATCGACGAAGAAGTGCTTCACCGAAGACGAGAAGTGCACCTTAATCGGATCCTCGACACCGAGGACGACATCCGTCATCGTGTCGGAAGGAGAAACCGATATGACTTCCGGGGCGATGAAAGACCGCCAATCTTCATTCTGGAGAGCGGCCCGATAAACAAGCAGGTCCCTTTCCGGGACGACGACACTTCCAGCTTGACGCGCCTGCCATCCAAGGAACGCCCCGGAAAAAAGTATGAGAACAAGTATCAGCACGAAGAAAATCCGCATCGCATTATATGGTTTTCCGGATCACATCATCCTTCTCTTCCACCGACCATTCCAGAAGCGTATCTCCCGAACCAAACAGAAATTTTGTTTTGAACTTCTTCCCCTGAAGAAGCAGTGGCAGCCAATGAATATCATCCGGCCACATCTCCGCATACGGGATATCCTGAAATCGGAACCAGCATGGCTTCATTTCCTCGGTCTCGATGATTTTTCCGGAATAATCCCGGCAACAGAATACATGGACTTCAAGTATCGTGCCCGGGTCGTTCGAGAACTCAAATTCGTGCGTTCCTGCGCGTATCAGATCACGAACGATGATACCGGATTCCTCTTCCGTTTCCCGAACCGCCGCTTCCTCGATGCTTTCTCCCGGATTCAGTTTCCCGCCGAAACCGTTCCAACGTCCGGCTCCGAAACCACGTTTCTTCAGACCAAGCAAAATCTCACCAGAGCGGAGGACGAAACAGAGCGTAAACAGCTTTCTCATAAGTTTACGACTCCTCAAGAATCAGACGTCGTTCGAATCCTCCCCGCTCTTCCCGTTTTTTTTTCTGAATGGCCACAATATCCTCGAGCGTCCATTTTTGTTCTTTTAGCAGTGCGTTGATCACCTCGAAAACATCCGCCATTTCCTCCGGAGAAGGGTTCTCGGAAAACTCCAGGGCTTCTTCCTGAAGTTTCTCACTCAGTTTCTGACGGTACTCTTCATCCGTCGCGACATGCCACGTCGCCCGCTGCCCTTTCGCTTCGATGATGTCGATGATACGGTCACGCACCAGCTTGTCATAACGCATACGCTTTTCAGTGTTCGTGAATAAGATACCCTTCACCCTCGATTCTAGTATACTCCACGAGCAGACCTCGCTAAAGGATTACTTTTTTGGTATAATGCAAAAAAAGAGAAAACGACACTGGTCTTATGCAAAATCGTCGAGCCATACGGAGGGATTTTTTCGTATTCGATGCCGGGAAGAATACCTATTTGGCAAGTAGCCTCCCTGGAATGACTGAGACGGTTTTTTCTTTACTCGCTTCACGGAACACCGAGCACTCGCTTTTCAAGGAGCATCACTCCGATGCCAGTATCGAACTGACCGATCGAAAAAAACTCCGTCTCGATACCTGCTCTTTCTTCCGTGCCAGCACCGTCCAGGACCGCTCTTTCATCGCTTTCGTGCATCAGGATCGGGACGAGAAAACCATCGAGCTGGTCGGTACGGACGACCTGAGACGCTGGAAATCACACCGGACGCTCGATCACTTTTCACGACCACCCGTCTTCGTCGATCTCCCTCTTCTGAAACGTCGCCGCCGTATAGGTGCTTTCCTGAGCATCGGCCGCAAACACATCGGCGGCTTTATCGGCAACAAGGACTTCGATGACTGGGAAGATCAGGAAACCGTTCTCGAAGGACGGTCCTCATCTTTCGATGCCACACACCTCGAACCGATCGCAGTCACCTCGATACCTTCAGGAATACTCCTCCTCTATTCCGCGAAAAACAATGAAAACCAGCTCTCAATCGGAGCCGCCATCTTCGATCCGAATGACCTCACCCTGACACGCTGGCGAGCATCGGCCCCACTCTGGAAAGCGCCCCATGATTGGTACGCGGAACCGGTTTCTTTTCTCGGCGCCAGTTTTCAAGGAAAATATGGGACGCTTTTCCTACAAAGGTCGGGTCATTCGGCAGAAAGCTTTCCTCTCCCGAAACTCTGGGAAATGTACCGTCTCCCGAAACAACTTCTCGTTACCAAAAATACAAAAAAAATAGCTGAGAAGAAGACGGTTTCCGGTCTTCAGCTCATCCGTTTCCATGCCAATCCGATCATCGAACCCAAGGAGACGAACACTTGGGAGGCGATGGCAACCTTCAATGCAGCGGCGGTCGCGCTCGAAGACCGGATACACCTTCTCTATCGGGCACAGGGACACGACGGACACTCCGTTCTCGGATATGCGACCAGTACCGACGGCATCCACATCGACGAACGGCTGGACTATCCCGTTTATGATCCCTCACAGATCACCGGAACACCGAAAACCCAGGACCGGAAATTCGTCCGTCATCCCTATATGTCAGGTGGTGGTACCGGAGGCTGCGAAGACCCGCGGCTCACCCGTATCGATGACACGCTGTATCTCACCTACACCGCATTCAATGGCATGCAGCCACCAGGAGTCGCGCTCACTTCGATCTCGATCAAGGACTTCCTCGCCAAACGCTTCGACCGATGGAAGAAGCCACGGCTTATCTCGCGCTTCGGGCATATCCAGAAAAACTGGGTTATCTTTCCGGAAAAGATCGGTGGAAAAGTCACTATCCTGCACAATGTCTCGCCGCGCATCATGATAGAGCCCGTGGATGAAATCGATGCTTCGACGCTCGTCATTGACAGCTGTCCGCCACGCCAAGCCGACAACGCGCACCGATGGGACAATATCGTCCGTGGAGCCGGAGCGCCTCCCCTACGCACCGAGCATGGGTGGCTCGTGTTGTATCATGCCATGGACACGCACGATCCGAACAAGTACAAAGTCGGCGCGATGCTTCTTGATCTCCAGAACCCGGAAATCATCCTTGCCCGTTCTCCAGCACCGGTACTCGAACCGGAAGAGCACTATGAAAATGAAGGATACAAATGGGGAGTAGTGTTCGTCTGTGGAGCAGTCATAAGGAACGGGACACTTTTCGTCTACTATGGAGCATCCGACAAGACGCTCGCCGTCGCCACCGCTTCCCTGCCAAACTTCCTGAACGATTTGCTCGGGAACAGGACGCCACAGATCAAGGCCGTAACCATACAACGCTAAACGATATGTCTTTCTTTCATCGCTCCTACGAGAACCCGATCGTCGTCCCCCAAAGTGACCTCGCCTGGCAGGCCGAAGGGGCCTTCAACGGGTCGGTCTGGCGGGAAAAAGGAAAAACCCATATCGTCTATCGCGCCCAATCGCTCCCCTTGCTCCATGATGAAGGACCTTGGCTTTCCATCTCTTCTATTGGCTACTCGCAGAGCACCGATGGTATCCACTTCCAGAAACACGCTCCCCTCATCGTACCCGAGGAGAAATGGGAACGTTTCGGCTGCGAAGACCCGCGTATCACCAAGATTGGCGATACTTATTTCATCTTCTATACCGCGCTCTCAGTATTCCCGTTTTGTGCCGATGGGATCCGGGTCGGAGTCGCGCTCACCAAGGATCTCAAGCATATCGATGAACGGCATCCGGTCACACCCTTCAATGCCAAAGCCATGGCCCTCTTCCCGGAAAAGATCGATGGCAAATACTATGCACTCCTCACACCCGATACCGATATGCCACCGGCCAAGATCGCCCTGGCCTCCTTTTCGAAAATCGAAGACATGTGGAATCCGGCTCGCTGGAAACGTTGGCATGATTCGCTCGAAAAGCACACACTCAAACTCTCCCGGAATGATGACGACCAGGTCGAATTCGGCGCACCACCACTCAAAACCAAAGAAGGCTGGCTTATCCTCTACTCCTATATCCGTAATTACCGGAGCGGTACCCCACTGTTCACCGTCGAGGCGGCCCTACTCGACCTCAAGAATCCGTCCCGCATCATCGGACGGACTACCGCTCCGCTTTTCGTCCCCGAAGAAGAATATGAGCTTTACGGAAAAGTGCCCGATGTAGTCTTCCCAACCGGTGCAACCATCGACCGCGATACACTCATGTTTTACTACGGTGCCGCCGATACGACTACCTGTGTCGCCACTGCTAGCCTCTCGAAACTTCTGAAAGAGCTCACGACCCCTGAGTCCAAGCGCCCCGTCTTCGAACGCTCCCGAAAAAATCCTCTTCTTGAACCGATCGTCGAACATGACTGGGAAGCCAAAGCCGTATTCAATCCCGCGGTCATCGCACATGATGGACGAATACATCTCCTGTATCGGGCGACCTCGCCCGATGATACCTCGAGACTCGGCTATGCCTCATTTTCAGACATAGATACGCCCGAATCGCGCCTTCCTGATCCGGTCTATACCCCACGCCTTCCTTTCGAACAGAAATCCGTTCCAGGAAACTCCGGCTGCGAGGACCCACGCATCACCATTCTCGACGGAACAGGCTATCTCTTCTATACCGCCGTCGACCCGGCCAAACCGCCTCGTGTCGCCTTTTCGACCATCGACGAAGAAGATTTCTTCGCGAAACGTTTCGATCGATTCTCCCTTCCGGTGCTCATTTCTCCTCCCGGTATTGATGACAAGGATGCTTGCCTCTTTCCGGAGAAAATCAATGGAAAATACTACATCCTCCATCGCATCCAGCCTTCCATCGATATCAATGCTCTGACCTCCCTCGACTTCGACGGAAACACCCAGTTCCTCACGCATCGACCGTTCCTCTTTCCGCGCCGCGGCATGTGGGACAGCAAAAAGATCGGCATCAATACCGTACCGATCAAAACCGCCTCCGGCTGGCTCGTCATCTATCACGGCGTTTCGGATACCGGAGTCTACAGCCTTGGAGCATTTCTCCTTGACCTCAAGCATCCCGAGAAGCTTATCGGACGTAGCCGCTATCCGATCTTCACTCCGGACGAACCTTACGAACGCGTCGGAGTCGTCCCGAACGTCGTCTTCCCCTGCGGTGCCTGTGTCATCGGACAAAAACTTGTCATCTATTACGGAGGAGCTGACCGCGTCATCGGTGCGGCCTCGATCCGTCTTGTCTCACTCATCGCCTCGCTCAAAGACTGAGTTTTTCGATTCACAAAAAAAACAGCCCCGGACATGAGTTTATGCGGGGCATTCGGATGTGAAAAAAAGTTTCCGTGGAAAGAAGAGAGTTGGCCAGGTGCAAGGTCCCGGCCAGTTTTCAAATTCAGGCAAAGAAGATGATTCCCTTGCTCATTGCCCAAACACACATTCAGCAATCAGGCACAGGCTGCGATTGCACAACCAGGGCCCGCCCTTTGCGATGTTGCGATGGCCTTCATGATCCTCTCCTTAGCCATACGTGCCTACCGAACCGTCCCGAATTCTCGGCTCCGAACTCATCAGTCGAGACGAACCCTCATACGCGCGTGTCCTGCGAATGATCGCCGAATCCTCTTTCTTCTCCCGAAGAAACGGTACTCGGCGATCATTCGCAAAATCACAAAGGCAATCTTTTTTTCTCTTTATTTCAAAGAACATTTCTCTCTTCCATCTGAGCCGTTGACCAGGATTGAACTGGTGACCTCGTCCTTACCAAGGACGTGCTCTACCAACTGAGCTACAACGGCTTATACCTGTCTTGCGAGACCCGCTTTCTTTCTCTCTGTGGGTAGGGAGGGATTCGAACCCCCGTAGCCCGAAGGCGACAGATTTACAGTCTGTTGTATTTGACCGCTCTACCACCTACCCATACTTTTTTTCAATCTCCCGACCACCCGACTGAGCCAGGAGCGAGACTTGAACTCGCGACCCACGGTTTACAAAACCGTCGCTCTACCAACTGAGCTATCCTGGCAGATTCTTTCTCATTTGTCGAGTCCGTCGCGAAGATACCCGAACGACTCATCCATCATACCCGAAGAATGACCGGCATTCAACCCTATCTTTGTGATAGGAGCCGCTCCAATCTGCGTATCTTGATTTTGACCAATCTCTGTACCGGAGAAAGCTTCAGGACCTGTTTATAGCACTCCTTGGCATCCTGGATGCTTCCCCGTTCCATATAAAAGTCTCCCAGGGATTCATAGGCGGTGTAATCCTTTGGATTGGTCGCTATCCGGGCGATAAGCTCTTCTTCTGCCGGCCGCTCCAGTACCTTCCGTTTCAGTTTTTCCGGCCGAACCGCCTGATCACTCACCATTGGCCTCAAAAGAACAGAGGGCCCTTCCTTACCGACGTCCTCTTTCGGACGACGACGAATCGGTGTCGCTATATTGAAACCCGACGACTTCTCTTCAGGAACATTCGCTTCAACAGCAATCTCGTCCCTCTTAAAAACGCGCGCCGAAAGAAGTTCCTTCTGCACCGCCTCCGTATCCCTTTTTTCCCCTCCTAATTCCCGCGAGACTTCATCTCCCCGAAAGTCTTCCGGCTGAGAAAGGTCTTTCTCCTGGACAGCAGTCTCGAGCTCCTGCTGACGCATATCGGACAGCTTGCGTTTCTCTTTGACTGATTGGAGGAATTCATGGATTCCATTGTATATACGAAGCGAGAGCAGTTTGGAACGCTGCGCTATCTTTTCGAGCACCCGCAACGAGAAAATCCTTGCGCGGAGACGCAAGGCGCCGCCTCGCACATCACCAATCGCCTCAACCCGTTCTGCTACCTCCGGGTCAGAACCACGAAGAGAAAGATACCAGACGATGAGGACGAAACAGATGACGACAATTATCGGCGGAACAATGAGATGCCACATGGAATCAGACAGAAACGTTAAAGAATAGACACTCCTCCTTCCGACACGACGACTACTAAATCTCGTACCGGATAAAGTTCCCTACCTGGATATTCTCGCCTATCTTGTGGATCTTTTCCGTAATCATATCCCCGACGGTCTTTTCTTGGTCTTTCACGAATGCCTGAGAGAGAAGAGCTGATTCTTCTCGGAATTTCTTCTCTTTTCCGGCAAGAATTTTCACGACCAGCTCCTCCGGCTTTCCTTCGGTCTTGAGTTGCTCGCGCCAGATCTCGTGTTCATGCGCGACAACGTCGTTCGCCACGTCTTCTGGCTTGATGCAGGTCGGGGCAAGCGCCGCGATATGCATGGCGAGATCGTGAGCGAGCGACTGGAACTCCTCGTTCCGAGCAACGAAATCCGTTTCACAATACAACTTCACAAGAACGCCGACACGGCCGTTCCCGTGTACATACGATACGACGACTCCCTCGTGCGTCTCACGTTCCCCTTTTTTGAGAGCTTTATCCTGGCCGCGCTTCCTTAGGATATCGATCGCTTTCGATTCATCTCCCTTCGCCTCGTCAAGAGCTTTTTTGACATCGACGATACCGGCACCGGTCCGCTCACGCAAACCCTTGATCATCTCGATTTGACTCATAATGATTCTTTTTTGATATTTTAACACCAGACGACAGAACCGGCTACTTTCCGCCTTTCGCTTGCAGAACTCCCTTGCCGATGGCCCCCAAAAGAACGCGGAGTGATGAAACTGCATCGTCGTTGCCCGGAATCGGATAGTCGACAAAAGACGGGTCGGCATTCGAGTCGACGATTCCGACGATCGGAACCCGCATCTTGCGCGCTTCGTGCAAGACAATATCGGCTTCACGCGTATCCGCGATCACGATCGCTCCTGGAATCATTTCCATACGCTTGATACCTCCCATGCGCTTCTCAAGCCGTTCAACTTCTTCGGACTTCTTTGCCTGCTCGAACTTCGTGTACTTTTTGAACTCTCCGCGCATCATCTTTTCTTCCGTCTCATAAAGATACTTCGCACGACTTTTGATGTGAGAGAAATTCGTCAGAGTGCCTCCGAGCCAACGGTCGATGACGTACGGCATACCGATACGCTCAGCCAGAGAACGAACCGTATCATGCGTCTGCTTCTTGATACCGACAAACAATACCGGCTTTCCGCTTTTTACGACCTCGGCAAGAAAAGAGGAAGCCGCATCCAGTTTCGCGACCGTCTGTTCAAGATCGAGGATATTGATATTCTTCCGGGTCGTGAAGATATATTCGTCCATCTTCGGATGACGACGAGACTTCAAGTGACCAAAATGCACTCCTGCTTTCAGCAGTCCCTCGAGCGTAACGTCAAGAGTACTGAAATCAAAATCAGCGAAATATGCGACTTCATGGGCCGATTGCCCCTTAGGAGTCACTGTCGACACAATTTTTTCGGCCGTTTCCGACACGACAACGGTTTCTTCCATACACCTTGTTTCCTTATTAATTACTTCCGTTTCTCTGATATAGCGACCGGCTAACGCCCCCCATACTCTGTTATGAGATACAGGAAGAGCGAGGAATAAGCCTTTGGTCTCAAGAAACGTGCTGATATTACCGCTTATTTCACGGCAAAACATCGGTCGAAGTATAGCAAACCAGCGCCTCTTGTCAATTCTCCTCTCTTCTGCTAGGATGTTTGCACGCTCCTGTGAGTTCGTGTTTTTTCGTTACCCGCCTACAATCATCATACTATGAAAACCGGTATTCACCCGACCTACAATGAGAAAGCGACCATCACCTGCGCGTGTGGTGCCATTTTTACGACTGGATCAGTCCTTGCGACCACCGCGATTGATATCTGCTCGCAATGCCATCCCTTCTATACCGGAAAGAAAAAATTCATCGACGTGACCGGACGTGTCGAACGTTTCAAGAAACTCACCGAGTTGTCACAGGCCAAATCGGTTGCTCTTCAGCCGAAAAAAGCCCGAGCTCCGAAAAAGAGTGTCGAGACAAAAGACGCGAAGTAATCTCGCCGCAAGATATCTCCTTCAGGGCATACAGCATCTTCCGCTCTCAATTCCGTTTCCTGGACACGATCCTTCTCGGGACTTCGAAATGAATCGCATCCGAAAACCCCGAGAACCGGGGTTTTTCCTTTTTTCAGGCCATGCTATAGTCCCTTCAGGGAAAACAGGCAATTCTATGGACATCCGCATTCTCATCGCCGACATCGAAACCGAATACGCCTCACTCGAGGCGAGTTTAAGCACACCCGAGATTACCGCCGATCCGAAACAGCTGATGACGCTCGGGCGAAGAAAGGCCGAGCTCGACATGCTCATGGTCCCGATCAACGAACTCAAGACTCTCGAAAAAGATATGCGCGGCAATGCGGAAATCACCCAGGATGCCGCATCCGACCCTGAACTCAAGGACCTCGCATTCGAGGAAAACGCACTGCTCGTTCAGAAAAAAAATGAACTCGAAAAGCACCTCCATCACTTGCTTCTCCCGAAAGACCCAAATGATGAGAAAGACATCATCGTCGAAATACGGGCTGGTGCCGGCGGAGATGAATCGAGTCTGTTCGCGACGGAATTGTTCCGTATGTATGCCCGTTATGCGGAACGATTAGGATGGAAGACTACTCTTCTTCATTCCAATCAGACTGAAGTCGGAGGTTTCAAGGAAGCAGTTTTCGAAATCACCCGAGGCCAAAGTGAATATCCCGTCTATTCAAAACTCAAATATGAATCCGGTGTCCATCGGGTTCAGCGTGTCCCGGAAACCGAAAAGATTGGCCGTATCCACACATCGACCGCGACCGTAGCAGTACTCCCGCAAGCCGAAGAAGTCGACATCAGCATCAATCCTGGCGATGTCCGCGTCGACACGTTCTGTTCTTCCGGTCCGGGTGGGCAGTCGGTCAATACGACCTACAGTGCCGTTCGTCTCACCCATATTCCGACAGGGCTCGTCGTTTCTTGCCAAGACGAAAAATCCCAGATAAAAAACAAGGACAAGGCCATGAAAGTCCTCCGTTCTCGCCTTTTCCAACTTGAGGAAGAGAGACGGAACAAAGAACTCGGTGATGCGAGAAGGAGCCAGATCGGTACCGGAGACCGGAGCGAGAAGATCCGTACCTACAATTATCCGCAGGATCGTATCACTGATCATCGGATCAAGCTCTCCCTCAGCAGCGTCCCTTCGATTCTCGCAGGAAACATAGATCCTATCATCAAAGCGCTTGAGGAAGAAGATATGCGACTCAAGCTGGAAGCCGCTGAAAAACGCGCACTTTCATGAAATACACGGTACAAGAAACAACCATCCTCCACCGGTCCTCCATTTCACCTGAGGACTTTTTCTTACTTCTCTGTTTCGTCTCACGAAAACCGAAAGAATACCTCATCGCTCATCCCGAACATCGCTTGTCGGAATATGCCTACCGGAAACTGTCCGCTCTCGTGCAAAGACGGATAAACCACGAACCAATCGCATTCATCACCGGACACAAGGAATTCTACGGGTTCGATTTTCTAGTAAACCGATCGACACTCATCCCTCGTCCGGAAACAGAATCACTGATCGAATCAGCAATCAAGGATATCCTGGAACACATATCACCTCACTCCTCTTCGCAATATATTTCAGAAAAACCAATCATATTCATCGATGTCGGCACCGGAAGTGGAAACATCCTCCTCTCGATTCTCAAAACGCTAGAAAAAGAAACACTTCTTCCGAAACTCTCCTGTTTTGGTCTCGACACTTCGGAGGAGGCGATCATTCTCGCGAAAAAAAATGCACGCAGACTCCGCCCCTTCACACGAGCCCGGTTCGTCCAAAGCGACTTACTCCAAGCATTGCCCACCAACACGTTCCGTCGTGCTGCACACGCATATATATTCGCCAATCTTCCCTACCTCTCAGAAAAAATTTATCAGACATGCCCGCCCGATGTAAAAGACTATGAACCAGCATCCGCCCTCACGAGCATGGCGCTCGGATGCGCACACATCGAAAAACTCCTCCGGGAAATAGCCATCCTCCACACGGCTCTTCGGAAACTTCCTTTCGATATATGGCTCGAGATAAGCCCGGAACAAAAAAGAATCCTTACAAAAAAAATACGTTCCCTGTTTCCGGAATCACAGCTCGAATTCCAAAAAGATTTGTCTCAAAAATACCGCTTCGTGCACATCATGCTCCGCACATGAGTCGGAAAAGAAACGCGAAAGTTTTTTTCCATAAACGACAAAATCCCCTCGCCGAAACGATGGGATTTTGTTTTTCTTTTGGTATTGAATGCACAAAGACTACTGGCGCTTCTTCGCGGTCTTCTTTACTGCCTTCTTTACCGCCTTCTTCACGGTCTTCTTTACGGCCTTCTTTGCTGTTTTCTTGGCTGCCATAATGTTCACCTCCTTCCATATATCACCGTGCCACACAATCGATCATGACACGGAAACTGGTTATGGCACACAACATTTTTTTTGTTGTTTGTGCGAGCACGAAAATTCTTCATGCGATTCCATTATAATATTTTTTTGAAAAAAAACAAAGTGTTTTTTATTCATGTCAAGAATGATTCATATAAAAAAATCGATACTATGTGAAGTACGAAACGTTCCAATCATATACTTCCATCATCCAACTTCATCCCTCACACGATACTTCTCCTAGCTGTCATCGGCACCCCAATCGAAAATGATATTTTTTCGATAAGAGAAACGCGTATCTGATTCCCATCGTATACAACCCGATCCGATCTTCCTCATCGAGCGCGTACCGGAAGCAAAGCAAAGGACCGATAATCCATTCCAGCATATCCCAAGAAGATTCCTTCCATAAACCCGAAAAACGCCTTTCCCCTATCGTTCAGGAAAAGAATATACGAAAAACCTTCATATCAGCCATAAAGATGCAGCCTTGTCCAGTTGACACCCGCATATCGGAAATCTACTATACAAAGAAGGGGGTCGATTGGCTCCGATCCGGACTCTATCCGGACACCTCGAGCCGCCAGTCGCTTCAACGCAAGCAGTCACTTAAAAAAAGATAATACTAGAAAGAGAGGTGAAAAATCTATGAATGAATCATTGAACAGAGACGAGGACGATCCGCTCTTCGAGGAATCTTCTTCCAGCGAAGTCGGTACCTGGTTTCAGGAAAACCTTCGGATCATCGTCAGCGTATTCATTGTCGGAGCGATCGCGCTCGGCATCTATTCCTATTCGCAGCGGACAGAAACCGTATCGACCGATGAGATCGACGCGGCAGAAATTTCCGAAAACGACGGCAACGCTGATGTTTCCGTATCGGGTGATACTGATGCCTCTCCAGCAACGAAGAAAAACGTATCCGAGGCTCCAGCCGAAATGTCGCATGAGACCGAGGATTCTTTCGTCGAAACCGCTATCGTCGGAGAAGGGACCACCCATCTCGCACGTCGCGCGCTCATGAATTCCCTCGAAAAAAATCCAGATTCATCGCTGACATCGGAGCACAAGATCTATATCGAAGACTATCTCCGTAAGCACGTTGCACAGAAACAGGTTCACATCGGCGCATCGGTTGAATTTTCGAAGAGCTTGATCAATGAAGCTATCGCGCAGTCAAAAACGCTCGATAATCATCAATTGAACAACCTGAAGAAATACTCCGCCCGTGTCGCAGCTTACCGCTAAGAGTATCACGGATTGACCCTTCTTTGTTCCTTCTAAAAGACAAAAATCCCGGAAAATTCCGGGATTTTTGTGTATTCATACGTCGACTAGAATACAGAACGGACTCCGTATCCTGACCACCTATACCTGTCTTGAAACAGAACCGGATCTCCGGATCCTTTCCGTCACGAGAAGAGAAAAAAGGATTACCGCGATAAAAGAAAAAGCGAGGATAAACAGCTTTCCCTCAGCCTTTGCCTGAAGCGCCAGATAAGCGACGAGGGCGGTGAATAGAAGGAGAAAAACAATAATACGACTTCGCGACCAACCAAGCGACGAAAGCTTGTGATGAAGATGGCGCCGATCTCTTTCAAAAATCGATGTACCAGAAACGAAACGCTCCGTAATCACGAGAAGAGAATCTGCTACCGGGAGCATGAGAACCAAAAGCGCCGTGGCGATCTTGGTTCCGGCTGCCGTAGAGAGGAAAACGAGAAGAAAGCCGAGAAACATCGATCCGCTTGTTCCAGCAAAAATACGCGCAGGAGGAAGATTGAACAGAAAAAAGCCGAATGTGGCTCCGGCCCCGCTGGCCGCAATGATGGCGAAGGCTGGCTGATTCACATCGGGCTTCATGGTGAGAAAAAAAATGGTGATGAGTGCAATGAAGGAAACGCCCCCACAAAGGCCATCGGACCCATCGAGCCAGTTCAAAGCATTCATTACCAGGAGCAGCCACCCCAAACCGATGACGAATACCGGTAAGAGTGACGATTCCGGGACGAATGACCACACTCCGCCAAAAGGATTCGTCACAAAGAGAATCCGCACCTCGAAAATGAACAAGAGCAGGCCGAGTACGATCTGAAAGAAAATCTGCGCCCGCCAAGAAAGATCGAAAAGGTCATCCCAGATACTGAATCCGAAAAGGATGACTGTACCAAGGGCGAATCCCCACAGAGGAGGAGTCATAACCACCCGTCCATCCAAGAGTAAGGAAGAAAGAAAACCGAAAAGGATAGCGACTCCCCCGAAACGGAACCAGAGTTTCTTTCGGCTCTGGAGCCAACGTGACCAACGGACGGCCGAAAAAAACAGGAGCAATACGGATGTGGTCGTACCGAAAGCGACGATGAACGGCCCGAGAAAGAATTCCGACATAACAATCTCCTGTACAGATCCACCCTCCCGGGAACATGATTCAATAATTGATATAGAATACCGAAACGCATCCGAGACCTATCCCCGAAAGAAGCATCAGGGACCCGAGAAGCAGCAAATACGCCGCGATACGCTCATGCCGCCTCGTATAGAACCGGTATGACAACATGAGATTCGAAAGAACGAATATGCAGGCTACGCCAGGAAGAATAACAGGCTGCCACCAGGAACCAAGAAGATCTACACCGAAGTAGACATTATAATGCAGTACCGTGAGCGAATCCGATGGCCGAAGAAAAAAAGCGAAAAATCCGGCGAGTGACATCAAGAGGAGCACCTGCATGAGTAGCAGCGATCGAACGATACTGTTTTCAAAAAACGTTTTCCCTTCTCCGACCTTCGAGAGGGGCTGCTCGTTTTCCGAAACTGATTTCCCGCGTAACCATGTACTCATACTCGCGTATTTACCTGAGAATCCCCTCCTATCAATTGTGAATCATCCTCGCGTCCGCCGTGAACCCGGATGAGCTCATCCTCGAAGCGATCCAGTATCCGCTCGGCGTCCTCGTATTTTTTCCGAGCGTTCCCGAGATGCCCTCCGAGCACCTCGAATTCCTTGGCGAAACGGTCGTGACTCTGCATGAGCTTCCCCAATTGTCCCATGATTTCCTGAGCACGCTTCTCGATGCTCATACCCTGCAAACCGAAAAGGATGATCTTCAGATACGCATAAAACGAGTTCGGTGATACCGGAATCACCCGCCTTTCGGTAAGGTAAGAGAGCAAACCCTGCTCTTCCTCATCCTTTATGATCATCTCGTAATAGACGTTTTCGGCCGGAATGTACATGAGCGCGATATCAAGCGTCCCCTCGCTCGGTAAAATATACTTCGTCGTGATAGCATCGACATGCTTCTTGACATCGCTCAGGAACTGCCGACGAGCCATGCGCCGATCATCATCCGTAGCCGCCACGAGAAGACGCTTGAAGTTCTCGAGAGGAAATTTCGAATCGACACTGATATCACCGCCCTTCAGCCGGATGAGCGCATCGACAGTATCTCCACTCCGAAAGGTATGTTGTGTGACGTAGTATTCTTTCGGCAGCATTTTCTCAAGTAGGTCATACAGCATCATTTCACCGAATCCCCCCCGGATCTTCGGCGCCGTAAGTATTTCCTGAAGCGAAGCGACATCTTTGCTCACCTCAAGAATCTGTCGATTCACCTGATCGACCTGCGCCAAACGCTCCCGAACCTCCACGAAAGATCTTGCGGCCGTATCAAGCCGCTTATCAAGGTGGACCGCATTGTCAGACAGCCGACTATCCAACAGATTCTGAAACCCGTGCAGCTGATGATTGATCACCTGCGCCATCCGGTCCAGTCGCTCATCGAAACGCCGATCCAAGGACTCTATGCGCTGGGTCACCTCCCGCTGCCCATTCACCGACGTCATACCTCTCTGCCGGAACGACAGAAAAAAGAAACCGGCAGCACCGACAAGGACTCCGACCAGTAATGATCCCCAGAGTTCCATAGCTTTTCCGACAGAGAAAATTACTTACGTACCCCCGCGATGAAACGCTTGAGTTCGGGCACCTTATTGATGACCTCCTCATACGGCCCCTCGAGGAATTCCACGAAAAACCGATCCAGCATATTAAGACGGTAGTGCAGCTCCTCGGAATTCATCAAGACGAACTGTATTTCCTTCCCTACTTCGGCCTCGAGATACTGTATCGCATGACGTAACTTCGTCCGATTGACATTATTGACGACGAGTATCATATCCACCTTACTCTTCGAATAATTCAGAAAGAGCCCGCTGATAAGAATCAATTTGACCTCACCGATCCCTCGCAGCTTCTTGAAAACCTGGGACTGTGCATGCACATTAAGCTTCGAGGCAAGGCTTTTCAGTTCAGTATAGAATGGAAATTCGGTGTTCGTCACGTACATCTTTTTTCCTTTCCGCATTTTTTCGGTAATCATACGAAGCTTGATCAGCTTATTCACTTCACGTGCCACGTCGGCTCGCGGAAGCATGATTTTCGCGGTAACATCAAGTACGGAATACTCGCCTTCGGTATTCAGGAGAAAAAAACGGATTACTCGGGCACGAGCCTTCGATCCGAACATCGCATCAAATAAAGCGAGAGACATAACTTCCGGTGAATAAAAGGATTACGGTACACTATCTCTGAAGTATACGGCAGAATTTGAGGAAAAGTCAACGAAAAATACCTTCTTTAAGCCCAGATACAAGCCGAATTTTGTGCTATACTGGACAGATGGAGCTATGAAAGAGAGAAAAAGAGAGAAACCACCTCACGATTTTCGGGAAAATGTCCGCGTCATATCCCAGATCCAAGCGACGCGCGGACGCGATGCCGAACATTTCATAAAGGTTTTCCGCCATGAAGGCGATAATGTTGCGAGCGCTACGCTCGGAACACTGCTTGGCGTATTCGAAATCGATGATTCGAGTGAGGATTCGAAATATATCGTCAATTTCCTTTTTTCCGTAGCCAAAAACGAATACTTTTGCAATCCGAAGAGAGCGGCCGTCGAAAGCTTCGAGGCAGCGCTTCACAAGATCAATGTCGCACTTGCTGAGATCGTCAAGCACGGCAATATCCGCTGGCTCGGGAAGCTCCATGGGACCATAGCCATACTCGAAAGAAACTCCATACACCTTTCCGCTGCCGGAAATGGGAGAATCTACCTTTCCCGAAACGGTTCCTTTTCGCACATCAGCGAAGGTCTGGCCTCACCCGAAGCCATAGAACGTCCCATCAAGACCTTCATCGAAATATCCAGCGGACAGCTCACCCCTGGTGATCGGATCCTCTTCCTTCTCCCTGAAGCCATCGATGTCATCGGCGAACCCACACTCGCACATCATGCAGGACAGATGAACCAGGAAAGGTTCGGCCAATTCCTCCGTACCGCCATGATCAACAAGCTCGATCGTGGTGGAGCTATCATTATCGATATCGAAGAGGCTCCTCCCCAACCGGAGCCCCGTACAGATATACGAAAAAAAACCGCTGAGAAGGAACCTTCTCTCCAAAACTATTTTTCAGAAACCGCCTTCGAGAAACAGCGTAAGGAAAGTATCGCTACCGCACTTTCAGAAGAGCGTTCTCATCAAGATATCTCTCCCGACCCAGAATACACCGATACCAAGACCGGCCACATCTACATCCAAGGCGATCAAAAAGAAACTCCGATTGAGCCATCGCGTATCGCCCAATATTCCGAGTCGCTTCTCTACTTCAGCCGAAAGGCCGGCGGGGAGATCCGAAAAGAATCCTCCCGACTACTTGGTGTGCTTGCGCTGAAAACCGAATCTTTTCGGCTTGTCGTGACAAATCAGGCCCGGGAAACCCTCATACTCCTCGCGAAATCACCCTCCCGATACCTCTCCCGAAAAATAGATGCCGGACGACGATTCCCCGCTGAAAAACCAACGACCGTTACCTCTCCACAAAAAACATCCTCCCAACTCCAAGCCACATCCGCCCCGGAACCCTCCCGCCAAACCGAAAATAAGCAACCAGGAACGCCTCAGGCTTCCGCCATCGTTGAGCCATCCTTTTTCCGGCATACTCCGACTCTTTTCTCCCTCGTTTGGGAAGCCCTGCGATTACAGATGATCTCCATCACGCGCCTGCTTCGAACTTTTTCCTCGATCGCTTTCACAAAAACAAGAGATGCGGTTTCCACTACTCTGGTATACCTCCGTTCCTTTTTCTTGCGTTTCCCGACCAAAGGACGGGTCGTCCTTGTTCTTGCAGGCTTCGCCGTCTTCGGGACCTTCCTCTGGAACACGCTCCCTCCGAAAACACAATCCGTCTCCCCGGAAGAAACTCCTTCCGTATCGGATACAACTGCACGTCCGTCAGACTCCGTTCGGAAGCAGGAAACGACAACGACGGATCTACCTCCTTTTCGGGTGCTCCTCCGGCATCCGGATACGATTGCTTCGGCATATGTCAATGACAATCCGGTTATCGTCACCCGAGCAACGGTCGAAATCCCGTCGAAACAAGTATCTCTTTCTTTCCCGGACGGAAGCGGGATACCGCGTACGATCACCCCTATGCAGGATCTCGGTTTGCTTTTCCTCCTCACCGATACCGGCTCGCTCATGACGGTAAGTCCGGCAAGCAAAACATTCGCCCCCAACACGCTTCCGGAGACTCCTTCTCTGACCGTTCGGATAGCCGCTTACCTCACCTACCTGTACACCTTCAGCGCGGACGGGACGATCCTGACTCGTTTTCCTCGTGTCCCAGGGGGATTCGGTGAAGGAACCATCTGGCTCAAACAAGATCTCTCTTCGGATCAAAACGCCTCATTCGCCCTGAACGAAAATGTTTTCATATTTTCCCGATCGACACTTACCCGATACTCCCGAGGAAAAGCTGACCTCACATTCGATACACCGAACATCCTACCGGATCGACTCATACTCGCGGTTGAGCCTGAGAACCCGCTTCTCGTCGGGCTCGACAGTAAAAACCGGCGCCTCATCACCTGGAATGCCACCAACGGACACATTGAAAGCCAGTATTTCTCAGACTCGCTCGAAAATGCCACGAGTCTCTCTCTTCATGGACGAACAGTCCTGATTTCCACTCCTACCGAGACATCGGAAAGCACCCTTCCCTAAAAAACGATAAAAAACACCGAAGGAACCACGAAGCTCCTTCGGCCTTTCCGTTTCTTCTTCTACTTCACCAAAACATCCTCCGTCAACTTCACCCGACCCATAATCTCCCGATTCACCGTCGCGGCATCGCGACCGAACCGAAGTCTTGAGAGCTCCTTGAGGGCATTGGCAACTTCCTGACTTCCCTTCGTCGGGGCGTATGTCTTCATATTGAAAGGCTTCGTGAGCTCCCCGTTCATCAGGATACGGGCGAAACAATTGTAATTATCCACGTTCATCAAATCATTGGCGCTGAAAATCGGCGAGAACTGTTTCTCCAGAAACTCCCCATCTTCCGGGCCGACACGAAAAGCCACCATACTTCCGACGTTCCCGAAGACCGCCTTGGAGATATCCTCCTTGAGTTGCGCGATGAATTGATGCGCCAGGATGAGGCAGAGCCGGTATTTTCGTGCTTCCGACAGAATCTGTGCGACTGAATTCGTCGTGACATTCTGAAACTCGTCCAGGTAGAGATAGAAATCCTTACGTTCACTTTCCGCCATATCGACACGAGAAAGAGCAGACATAAGCAATCGTCCCACGATGACCATACCAAGCAATCGCGCATTGATCTCTCCGATCTTTCCCTTGGAAAGATTAATCAGAAGGATTTTCCCACTATCCATGATCTCGCGGAAATTAAGCGCGCTCTTCTGCTGGGCGATGATCGGGCGCATGATATCGTTCGAGATGAACGCCGTCAGCTTCGAAGTGATATAAGGGACCATGTTGGCAAGAGCCGCTTCACCCCCGGCCTTTTCCGCTTCCTTCAGCCAGAAATCCCTCACGATAGGATTCGTGCAATGATCGAGTTTGAAACGTCGGAAATCTTCATCCGACAAGACCTTCGAAATCTCCATCAGAGTCGAGCCGCTCTCCGGATGTTCCATGATCAGAAGCATCGCGTTGCGCATATACTGCTCGAACATCGGACCGCCGGTCGCCTTGAGATCGTACAGCTGGTCGAAGATGCCGATCATCTCGTTGATGATGAACGTCTTCTGCTCAGGATGCGCCGGATCGAATTCAAGCATATTGATGCCGATCGGGCGTTCGACGTCCGCCGGGTCGAAGATGATGACATCCTCGGCACGCTCCTTCGGTATCGCGGTCAGAATATCCTCAATAGCGTCCCCGTGCGGATCGATGAAACAGAATCCCTTACCACTTATCGCATCCTTTTTTGCCATTTCTTGTAAAAAGTTCGATTTTCCGGCACCGGTCTGGCCGATTGTATACAGATGCCGACGTCGGTCATTATCGGTAATACGGATTTCCGTTTTCGTACCGCGATAATCGTTATACCCCATCAGCAACCCCTCCGAAGGGATATTGATCGGTGGCGGCGCAGCTCCGGCTTTCAACCACTTGATCTTCGGCGTCTCGGTAGTCGAAATAGGGAAGTGAAAAATACTCGATACCTCCTCGACTCCGAGCACGCTTGCATCCTCCTCGTCAAAAGTCCGGAAAATATATTCAAAAACAGCCTGCTTTTCCTTCACCCGACGAAGCACCCTGAAGAGATTTACTTCCGGGTTCTCGAACTGACTAAAGGCATTCTCCATATGCGACAATATTTCCGCCGCCCGTTCATGCGTTTCAGCCGTAGCCACAAGTCGTATATTCGCCGAAAAAGCCGCCTTATTCGCCTTGCCGTCGATGGCTTTCACGAGATCCTGCTCTTCCGGTGTCAAAGCAACCTGTTTTTCCGACGGATCGCTCTGCGGAGTAGGCATATTCCCGCCAGAAAGAACGCCTATCATTCCTTTTCCGATCTCCTTCCCGGCATTTTTCATCAACGAGTCTTCTTGCGCATCCCTAAGCCGTTTCCCGCCCTGCATTTTCTGCGCGATCTCATGTCCCGAAGACCGCCAACCAGTCGGCGCGGGCGCAAGCACAATCTGAATAGCTGCACCCTCAGCTTCGGTATTCAGACGACTCAAGGCATTCGATATCTCGCTCAAAGGGTCGATTCCGATACTCCGGTATGTCCGGAGCGGAAGCGCATGATTCTTCGAGAGACCAAGAACCGCGACCGCCGTCGCGCTATCAGGAGAAAACACTGTGTAATCAGAGACCTTCTCGATGACCGCATTCGGAAAAAAACTATGCAGCTGTTTCTCAATATTCTCCCGAAAACGCTTCGGCATGGAGAGGTAGAAAAAAATCTCCTCGCTGCTTGATGGATTGGCAACTTCAAGCACGATATTCGGCGCTTGATAAAACCATTGTTTCCACGAACTCGCTTTCCATTTGAGAGACGAAAGAGAGGTTAGGAACTGTTCCATCGCGATGATTTCCTCCCGCCAAGCGTCGGCGCTCTGATTCTGTTGTGTTTCCTGATTCCGCTTGACCCGAGATACCTTGACCATCTCCAGATCCATTTGCATGGATTGGCTCACCGAGATACGGAAACGGAGAACACTCCGGATAATAAGGAATCCGCCCGAAAAAAACGAGAAGGTGCCGAATATACCGAGAAGCGGTATCAGGACGATATTAAAATCAAAGCCGGACATATTGTGTGTTTGTTTGCTGATCCGCTGCGTCGTCAGTCTTTCCCTGTCAGACCTTTCTCTACCAAGCCCTGATAGAACTTATCCACCATCTCGTCGTGCATCCGATCCAGCAGGTAGTAATTCTTCATCTTCTGCGCCACATGTACGGCATGTGGAATTCCTTTCTGCGTTGCCAAATCGAGCAGTCGAGTTACCTGGCTTTCGATATCCGCAAGCAGAGAGAGGTTCCGCGCATCATCCGTCGCACTCCCGGCGGAACCGGTCGGACCAAAAATCGGTCCGGCCTTACTCAAGATTTCAGCAAGCTGACCCGTTTTTTCCTCCTGCTTCTTTTCCGAACCCTTTTCACCTTCCGGGTTCCCGGGCAAATCTTTCTGCTCCAACACGAGAGCCGCCTCTCCTGAATTTTCCCGCAAAGAAACCGACGTATCAGACAGCTCTCCAATCGGATGCAATTCTTCCGGCATACATTCGAAACGATTAAATGAATTCCTGTTTCATCTGGTCCTTGAATTCCGCCACCACTTTCATGATCATATCTTCATAATCAGGAATCCGCCCCTTCAAAAAAGCAGTGATTTCCTCCTGAGACCCATTCCGATCAATAAGCTCATCGTACTCCTGAGTCCCCTTGTCTCCGAGCCGGTCGAAAGTCTCGAGCAAAATACGCTTCAGAAGAGCCTCGCCCATCTTGACGATCAGATCGTTCTTCCGCGTTTCATCGAGTTTCCCGAAACCGAGTTCATCGGCCAACTGATTGAGTATCGCTGCGTAATCCATAGTCTTTTTCTTGATGATTTATACCGTCTCCCTCTTTCTTATATCGATGTGCTTCCCGGTCTCGGTATACGCACGCGTATATTGTCTTGAATGAATTGCCGAACGGTCGTGTTTCCATTCTGCAGTATGAACGCTCCCGTATTCGTCCCCGGAACCCTCGCCAAAAGCCTTTTGATTTTAGCCAGATCTTCCGGTGTCACCCCGCCCGGTATCTTGCTCGGATCTTTGGTCGATTCCGCGAGCTGACGCAGGGTCAACTTGGCAGCCGGTCCGAACTGCAACTTCTGCTCAGCGAATTGAAGTTCCATCAGATTGATCGGTCCTATGCCCGGAACCTTCGGATTCGATTCGAACCCGCCGGCCGGCGGCATTCCGGTTCGCGGAGCTGGACCGCGTACTATCCCATTCCGTTGAGGAGGGTTATCACTTGCCTCATATCTCACTTGCTGAAAGCTCCCCCCGGCATCCGGTTCGACATGCTGGCTAAACGCGAGGGATTCTCCATTATCTCCCCCCGATATTCCGCCTTCTCCTGCCACTACTGCTGATCCTTCCGCCGGTTCCGGTATCACGGTTTCTGAAGAAGCGACCACGGTAGTTCCTATTATCGGAGCCGGTTGTTGTTCGAATTCAACCGGCTGAGGAGTATCAGAAATTGCTGGTTCAGATCCAATCGATTCGACCGATTGAACTTCATTTTCTGCCACCTCCACTCCAGTTTGCGCTCCACCGGATACGATCGACGACTCGGTCGGTCTTGCCGTCGAAGAAGTCTCTCCGATTATCGCGTTCATTGAAGAAGGGGACGCTTCTGCTGTCGGTGCATACATCTCAACAAACTCCTTGAGCGTGATATTCGGGTTGGCCCGCACCGCCTGAACGATAAGCTTCCGACCGGAATCTGGATCCGTGAACCCGTTTATGAACTGTGCAAAGGTATCCACCTCAGCCCAGTTCAAACCGCCCTGAAAGGTAAGGGTATCAATCTGGTCATAATGATTGCTCACATTGTCTTTGGCATCGAGGTAGACCTGGAAGAATTCCTGGCAAGACATATTCGGCACCTTGTCGACAATCGGTCGCACTTGATCGATCCTGATCAGGTCTATCGTCGGCGTTCTTCCTTCCCACGCAGTATCGGCAACCTTCACGAAGCCATTCGCTCCACCACCGACAGCATTGGACGACTCAAGCGCATCCCGACCCTGAGGAACTGCTTCGGTAGCGATCTTCGAACCAGCAATACCTTCAACTGGTGAGGAGGGAACTCCACCGACATCCGTTCCATACATTTTGAGAAGCTCTCCAAGAGTAATATTCGGATTCCTTTCAAGGGCCTGAGTCGCGAGCTGTCGACCCGGTCCCTCAAGAAACCGCCCCAAAGTATGTACTCCATCAGCGCTCACGATCACGCCGCCGATTTCAAGAGTATTACCCGCAGATACGGCCGAAAGATCATACAGTTTGGTGAAGTCTTTAAGACTTATCTTTGAAATCTGGTCGACAGTCGCCCGAGACATTTCAGGCACACCCTGAACTCGAGGAGTCGTCTCAACAGAGATACCCGAATCATTCGCTCCGCTGGCGGCAGAGGAAGTTTCCGTCGCATTTGTAAGCTGATCCGGTCGGACACCATCTATTCTATATTCAGTGTATCTACCATTACTTGCGGACATCACTGTCGTAGACGGCCGAACTCCTCCGCTTTCTCCCACAATCTTGTATGATGAAGAATTCCCGTTCAAATTATCCCTGGCCCCCTGGAGAACATTCGGATACTTCGTCACTTCACCCGGCGTAGTCCTAAGAGAAGACTCAGCCATAAGACCTGAAGGCTGATTGCCACTTATCGCAGCCGCGATGTTTTTCGCCTTGTTCGCGAGAATCGAAGCTTTCTGTTCCGGAGAAAGACTGTTTGCGGCGTTCAAAGTTTTCTGTATATCTTGGGCACTCAGATACTTCTTCCAGTCAAAAACCGCTCCAGCCTTGATATTCGGATTACCCCCCTTTGCGAGATACGCATCCTTAAGAGCATCTGTAAAATACAGGTTTTCAGCTTCACCCTTCACTCCTAATTCCTTCGCCATATTTCCAGCCAATTTCCAGACCGAATCTCCTTTTGCAAGCGTGATTTCTTTGCCGAGAATACCCGAAATACCTCCCGCTGATTCAGCCACTTTCGCAGAAATGGGCTGTTCGAGAGCCGCGCCGGTTGCGCCTCTCACTGAGGAAGGAGTACTCGCACCAGGTGATGAAGTAGTTGCTTGTACTGCTTCTCTTCCAGCTCCCGCTCCTCCTGTTGGAGGATTCTTTTGTGAATAATCATCTCCGAATACCGTTTCTCCGACCCACGATGCCGCTTTGCCGGCTTTCTCCGAAGCGGCACGAGTCAAGTCATGTCCGGTCTCCGATGCCATGAATGATGGGAGACCGAAAGCAACCCCCATGCTTCCCGCCAACGCACCGAGACGCCGTCGGTCCTGTCCGCGTACCCGACTCTCAAGCGTCTGACCGAGCGAATCGATCACATGATTATCCATGAACACCCTGATGCGTTCAAGCTTGACATCAAGAGACTCGATATCCCCCTCCGGAGACGTTTGAGTCTCGCTTCTCACCATCTGTCCCTCACTAGATTCATCTGCTGCCATCGTCTCAAGCGATGCCGTCTCCTGCCGTCCCTGCGCTACAATCTTTTCCGCCATTTTTTGCGCTCGACTTTCAGCAAGTTTTTGTAGGCCGCCATCAACCGAAGCAAACATACCTGCCGCCGCAACACCACGCCGAGCGATCACAGCCGCAATTGCAGCGGATGCCATCGCTGTTCCGAGAAGACCGGCTCCCGACGCGACCGCCAAGCCGGCCACCGGAATACCGATGATCAACTTCTTTTGCCACGAGAGCTTGTTGTACGATTCGCCGAATCGCTTCAGTTTTCCGATGAGACCTTTCTGTTCGGATCGGAGTTCCGACCACGTGTTATACAAACCGATATTCACCTCCTGAGCGAAATGGAGCAATTCCGCTTCAATATCTTCCTCTAGAGAAAGCTTTTCATCTGAAGATATTTCTTCCTCCAAAACCGGAAAATCCGCCAGCTCTTCAGCGGGTATTTCCTCATCAACAACAGATCCTGACTGTGCCACTCGGTCGATATGCCTCAGTTTCACCAATTCCAAACGGAGATCACGCAGTTCGCGAAGCTTGGACTGATATGCCTCCTTTTTCTGTGTCACCGTCTCATTCTGAATACCCTTTCCAGAAATACCAAGCACTCCTTTCAACCGACTCATCACGGTCCGACTTTCATTATCAGCAGTGACATACTCCAAACGAGCCGTATCACAGTCTGAAGTAAGCACCCGAATCCTCTCCTGCAACTCCGCTTCCGAAGTCGTTTCCCGATCTTCACCATGCGATGTCTCCCCATCCGGTACCTTTCCAAAGGCTTCGAGGATCGACATCTCGTCAGCTGACCCCGGTGCGGCCATACTGCCGTCCTCTGCCAGCCCCTCAAGGTCTTCGCCAAGGTCTTCTGATCGCGTATCCCGACTACCCGATGGAAGATTCGACATTCCCGACTCACTACTGACAGTTTCCTTCGCGGAAGACAGCTGGCCGGTCTCCTCCAAGTACTCCTCTACCCACACGCTTCCGTCTTTATATGGAGCATCGTTTTCCGGTCCATTCTTTACCTCTTCGTACTCGATATCCGTGATATTCTCTGCTGTTGACGATGACCGAACAGCCGTTCCCGACTCTTCAGGCGATAACACATCTCCCGTCAAGACATGATCGTCCTCCTTTGTCGTTTTTGTTTCCGGGACCGGTACCTGCTCAAAAGACATAGTGCTTGCGATATCGTTATTTACTGGTGACATTTCTCCTTGAACCGAAGCTGGTTGCGCTTCCGATTCCTCCACAAGAGGAGATTCGGGAGGTTCCGTGTCCTGCTCAGTCCTTTTCGATTTCAGTCTTTCTTGCGCCCCTCGCCTTTTTCTCTTTGCGAGTATCCGGTTATCATCAGCAGCCATTCCAATCACATCACTCCCGCTGAGAGTAGCCCCTCCCGGAACCGGCCTACCAGCAGGCGTCTTCTCCGACTGCACACCAGAATCAGAAGACAATATCTCCTGACCATCTTTCGATGTGACTCCGCCATATTGTCTCCCTTGGATAGTTCCCGACTTCGGCAAAACAATATCAGATCCGACCGGGTCTTCCGAAAACGGTTTCGGAACCTCCGGAGTCGATATTTCAGATATCTCTGAAGCCACAGCGCCTTCCTCCTCTTTCCGATCAACCGCATACCTCAGAAGCTCACCCATCTCCATTATTTCTTCCTGAGTCAATGAACGGGTAAATCTCTTCGTTCCGCCAGCCTCCTCCTCACTTTCAGAGACACGTCGCAATCCGGCGGCGGTCAATGTCTGCCTGAACGTATAATTCCCATCCGAATCGTCCCCACCGGAAACCTGCATCGCTTCGATATTCCCATTCTCCAGTATCCTCACGATTTTGAATTCGGCACCACCATATTTCTCATCCGTAAAATGAGTTCCTGGGGCCGGTTCGACTCCCCCGAGTAATTTCCCGAATATGTCCACTGCTCGGGAAGCTGCCTGCTCGTGACTCCGACGCGATCGTTTCGTTTCTGTCTCGCTCCGATCCGATTCCTCTCCATGTTCCGGTTTCGGACCATGAAGGTCACGCGAATACGGGTATGTCCTCGATGATTTCTCACCATACCCATTCGAACGACTCGAGAATGACGATTCTCTCATAATAATCCTTCTTATTTCTCTTTTTCTTCTTTTCTTTTTTCCAACCGATATTCATTCTGCTCAATGAACTTCCGGATTTCCTCCCCGGAACCGAAAAACCACTCTCCGTTCGGGAGAAGCTTCTTCTTTTCAAACAAGGCCCGAGCTCTTCGAATGAAAGACGACTTCGATCCTTCAAGGGTATCCCGGGTTCGGAAGCGGATATTCACCCCTCCGACAGCCGTCACCCCGTCGACCCGAAATGATGTCTCCTCATTCGACCAGATATCTCCGATCGATACTCCACCGGAAGATACGATAACAGGAACCGGTTCTTGCGCAGGGACGAAGTGCGGTTCCTCTCCGGACGTCAGAACCGGACCGGTATCTGATCCAGAGTTATCCACTCCATTTCTTTCAAGTGGGACCAGCGGCTGCTCGACCGATGCGGTAAACCGAGCGACGGATGATACACTCGTTTCCACTACCGGTATCGCTCCCTGCTCCGAATTCGTTTCTCGTATTTCATCCATACACGAAATAAAATTGGTCTTTACGAACCGCTTCATCTTTTCCGATGACTTTAGTATAATACTACCATAATCAAGTTGAAAAATAAAAAAGAAATCGATCTTCTGAAAGGTTCAGATATTTTTTTCGACATCCTTCTTATGTGGCAATCCCTGCGATCGCACCTTCCTCTCACGCTCACACTCATCGCACTTCTCCTCTTCGCTTTTTTTCTTCGCATCCATCATCTCGAATCCATCCCTATCGGTCTTTACCCTGATGAGGCCGCTAATGGTGTCGATGCTCTCCATGCTCTCGAAACACATCGTTTCGAGCTTTTCTATCCAGCGAATTTCGGCCGCGAGGGACTCTTCATCAATCTTCAAGCGCTCTCCATCTGGCTTTTCGGCAACACGATGATCGCTCTCAAACTCTGTTCGGTCATCTTTGGAACCCTCGCTGTTCTCGGTCTTTTCCTTCTCGGTCGAGAGCTTTTCCACCGCACCAGTGCTGGTCTCGCTGCCGCCTTCATGATCGCCACTTCCTATTGGGCCATCAACTTCTCACGTATCGGTTTCCGCGCCATCATGACATCCTTTCTCCTCTCGTTCTCCTTCTTCTTTTTCTTCCGTGGCCTTCGCACGCAAAAAAAGCTCGACTTCCTCTGGTCCGGACTCATCTTCGGCCTTGGACTCCATACCTACATCGCCTTCCGTGTCGCACCGCTCATCTTCATCCTTCTTCTGCCTGCACTGCTTCTCTCGTATGAACATTTCCTCAAGCGCTTCTGGAAGCATGGGCTCACCTTCATTCTGGGCGCCTTCATCACGGCTGCTCCTATGCTGTATCACTTCTTCATCTCCCACCCCGAGGACTTCGAATCGCGCTCCACTCATATCTCCGTCTTCTCTCCGGAAGTGAATCATGGCGATCTTCCAGGCACTCTCGTCAAAACTTTCGCGACATCTCTCGTCAAGTACACATTCTTCGGTGACCAGAACTGGCGACACAACTATCCGCCCTATCCCATCCTCGATCCGATCGTCGGAACACTCTTCCTTACGGGGTTCTGCCTGATTTTCTTCCGTTTTTTCCGACTCCTCTATCGTCGTCTGCGCCACCACGATCGCGATTTCCGTCTCGTCATAGACACATTCCTCCTCGGTTCGTTCTTCGCCATGCTCGCACCGGAATTCCTCACCAACGAAGGTCTTCCACATGCTCTCCGTTCCATCGGCACCCAGATACCCGTCTTCCTTTTCGCGACCGTACCGGTTATCTGGCTCCTCAAAAAAGCGGAACGAAACGGAACCGGTTTCCGTATCGCCCTTTTTTCCTTTCTCCTTATCGCCTGCTCTTTTTCCACCGCTTTCAATTTCGCCAAATACTTCGTTCTCTTTGCCGAAAACCCAAAAGCTGGGGAATCATTCAACGAAAGCTACACCAACATGGCCAAATACTTCCTTTCGCTGCCGGATGATATCCATAAGTATTATCTGATCGACAGTGGCGGAAATAGCGACCGATTCCATCTACCAGTCGCTGGTATGCCAGTCTATTTTTTCACCTACGGAAAGGTCAAGAATTTCGAGGTGGTCGCTCCAGACACGGTCATTCGGAGGCCCGCCGTCTACATCATGACTCACTTCGACCAAGGAACAGCCGAAAAACTGGAACAACTCTTTCCTGGAACATATAAAGAGCGCATCGACATGAATGGTCCGGAACGGGAAGGTGGCGATTTTGACGCCCTCATTCTCCCGGAAGATACCGGATCCCAAACATCCTCCTCATACCACCAAAAAAACTAATCATTCCTTACTCGCCATATGCATCACATCAAAAGACAAGCTCCCTGGATAGCAGTCGGCCTTCTCGCCTTCTACGGCATCCTTTCCCTCCTCATCTCTGCCCAAGAATCAGCTACTTTCGATGAAAAGGCCCATATCCCATCAGCCTACAGCTATGTGCGTTACGGGGATATGCGTCTCAATCCCGAACACCCACCGCTTCTCAAAGACCTTGCCGGTCTCCCACTCCTTTTCCTCGACGTGAAATTCCCTATCGATACTCCCGAATGGCAGTACGGCATCAATGAGCAATGGACGCTCGGCGACCTTTTCATGAACTGTACGAATCCGAATGTGGCTTGCAACAACAGCGATGCCATCCTCTTCTGGTCACGTCTTCCGATCACTCTCATCGCTCTCCTCCTCGGGCTTTTTCTCTTCCTTTGGGGACGTGAACTCGGAGGGGCGCTCGCCGGACTCATCGCCGTCTCCCTCTTTGTCTTCGACCCGAATACGATCGCTCACGGACACTACGTGACTACCGATATCGGTATCGCGGCTTTTCTCTTCTTCGCTTTCTATTTCTTCCTTCACTTTCTCAAGCGTCCAAGTTGGAAGAACGTCATTTTCGCAGGTCTTTTCCTCGGACTCGCCGAACTCGCGAAATTCTCCGCCGTCCTTCTTTTCCCTATCTTCGGACTTTTCACTCTCCTTTACGCCCTTACGAAGCGAGGCCTTACCGTGACAGAGAAGTCGCGTCACCCCCGCCTCAAACTCCTCGCCGAATACGTCGGAAAATACGCCGTGGCAGTCGGTATCTGCTTCATGTTGATCGCGCTCGCGTATGCCCTCAATACTTGGAATATGCCTCCCGAAAAAACCATCGCCAACGCCGAACTGGTTTTCAGTGGGGACAAGCCGGCCAAGACATTTGCCCGAGAAACCATCACCTGGTTCGCAGAAACGCCTGGCCTGGCCGCTCTCTCCCATTACCTTCTCGGTGTCTTCATGGTCTTCTCACGAGTCGCCGGTGGAAATACCTTCTATTTTCTCGGCACCGTTTCCGATGTCGCATCACCATACTACTTTCCCATCATCTTCAGCCTGAAGGAAACACTTCCTTTCCTTTTTCTCCTTCTGATCACATCGGCGTACACTCTCTTCCGTATCATCCGATCTATCAAAAGCAACCCCGCCTCCGATTTCTTCCGAGTCTTTTCGGCCTCCTTCCAGGATCGAACCGCCCAATACCTTTCGGTATTCTTTATTCTCTTCTATGCCTTCGTCAGCATCACCGGAAACCTGAATATCGGTTTTCGTCACCTCTTTCCGATTCTCCCGTTCTTGTATCTCCTCACTGCCAAAACCGCAGCCGATTTCTATCACCGGAACAAGGAAGAACTCGGGTATATCCTTCGTCCACTCGCTGCTTTGTTTTTCAGCCTCCTCTTCATCACCCCGCTTGCCATATATCCAAGTTACCTCTCCTACTACAACATGCTCGCCGGTGGGCATAGGAACGGCTACATGATCGCGACCGACTCCAACTATGACTGGGGACAGGACCTGAAACATCTCCGCAGCTTCATCGAAGACCACAATCGTCGCTGTCCATCTCCCGATACACTCCCATCAGACGGATGTCTGATATCTCCAATTCGACTTGACTACTTCGGCGGATCGAATCCGGCTCTCTACCTCGGAAACAATTTCATCCCTTGGCATTCCGACAATAATCCAGAACCAGGTTGGTATGCTATCTCAGCCGTCTTTTTCCAAGAAAGTATCTATAAAACGAAGGCACCTGGAAAACGCGGATACGAATGGCTCCGCGATCTCGGCGAGACTGCTCGGGCCGGTGATTCCATCTTCATCTTCCACGTCAGTCCGGAAGATATCGGACGCTGACTCTATTCTGTCCTCCTTTCCGAAAATGACAGACTACCAAAAAGTTTGAAAATACCGTTCTTTTTTTCAAACGGAAACAGAACAACAAGTCTGGCTCTCCCAAGAGAGCCCCGTCAAGGCGTTTTCTCGATTAATGGTGATACGTTGTTATCGTTCACATCGGATACGGAAGCTTCCTGTTCCGATTCGTCTCGCAGCTGATAAAAAGCCTTCCCCGGGATACGAAGATCGACCGATACCAGGTCGGCCCGCCGATCTTCCGGAACCGCTTTCTCGCGGACGATACGAAGCGTGTTCAAGGTCCGTTCGATCGGAATATCCGTGCTGATCCGAAGAGAAAAACCCTTATCCGTTTCCAAACGGAGCTCATCGGCGTATCTCGATGGAAAGAAGATCTCTTCTTGAATCACGATGCCGGCTTGCTCCAAAAAAGCCTGCGGCAACCCTTTCGCGAACGAGAGCGTGTTTTGTTCCAAGATACGGTCACCGGTAGCTACCGGTTTCCGAGATTCATCGATCAAAAAAAGATGGGATACCCTTCGCTCTTCCCGTGCCTCTGGCCAATCCTGAAGGATTCCTTTCTCATCTATCAGGAAACACTTCTCTTCTTCCGAACACCAGAACAGAAAATCACCCCTCTCAAGCAGCGAGACCTCCAATGTATCTGGAAACCGTCTCTTTACCGTCACCTGGCGAATCAGCGGAGAGGAGGCGAGAAGGAGCTCTTCGATACGGCGTACTGAAAGCAGTAGGAAATTATCCTGGGGGAAAATCGTCCATCTATTTTCCAAAAGAACGGTACGGACCGTCCGCTCAACTTCGACCGGCGTCAGCATCCCCGTACCTTCGACCGCTACACGTTCCACTGTCAACATTCCTGAAAAGAAAAGCTGATACCCGAGCACCAAAAAAAACAAGATCCAAAGGAATGTGATCTGCCAGATACGGACACGTGATGACCGTTCTTCTTCCCGATATGCCGATGTACCCGTTCTTCCACGCACAAATCGGCGTTCCTGCTTTCTTGAGAAGAGAGTCGTCGGCCGTTTTTTTCTCGCTATTTTCTGAATTCCGGAGATCTGTCCCATTTTAAAAAGCGCCCAAGAATAACTTTTCCAGCTGCAGTCGAACATTCGCCTGTGTGCCACGCAAAACACGCTGCACTTTCAGGATATCTTCCAAGAAGGAATACGTCATCCGAATCCGGACCCGTGACAACTCATTCCGAGTGCTCTCATGAGCGACGGACAACAACCATTCGAGCAATCGCGTGACCGGCGCCCCTTCCCGAGAAAGATCTTCCGCGAGACGGAGGCGATCAGAAACTGAAAGCTCCTGCAAGTTCGAAAGTCGTCGCAGAAAGACCTTCGTTGCAGAAAATTCTTCCGTTTCCCGAAGAGCCATTCCGATTATCCCGGGTCGGCCAAAGGAAAAAAGGGATTGGTCCTCCGGGCGCAAGGTTCCGAGTGCGAGCATTTCCTCTTTCGCCACCAAGGAGAACGGCACACGCTGAAGACGAGAATGCACCGTGTCGAGCAGGGCCGCCGCGTCATGTGTCACCAAAATAAGCACCGAAGTTTCGTTCGGCTCTTCAAGGGTCTTCAAAAGGGCGTTCTGAGCTCCATGAGAGAGCCGGTGAGCGTCATCGATGATGAGAATACGTTTTTCTCCAACCAAGGGATACCGAGAAAGGAATCCGATGCTCTCGCGTATCGCTTCCACTGGAATACTCTTTTCCCGCGTCTTCCCTTTTTCTGTCACCCGTTCCGGGGCCAAAAAAGAAATATCCGGATGGGAAAGGTCCTCCTCTTCACGGAGACCGAAAGCGTCACCCTGACCCAGGAGCATCCAAGCGAACCGCAATGAGACCAGACGTTTTCCGACGCTTTCAGGACCGACGAACAGGAACGACTGCGGGTGTGTCCGTTCGCCCACCAACCGATCCAATCGCTCCTGAGTGACCCGATGTCCGACGATATGCATACGTTTTTTTTCCGCGCTTTTAGTGGTTTTCGATCGGAAAAACTTCCAGAAAACGACACGCTCTTACTCGATATCTCTTCCGGATTCCTCTGTCCTTGTCACTCTCCGGATACCCGCCTCAAAATTCGCCCGGGAAAAGCGCTGCACCGAATGCCGCAGGACCTCGACAGGATATCCGCCGTTCGCCTCTTTTTCAGTAAACCGCTTCACGGCCTCCGCGATTACTTCCGGCGTCTGTGAACGAAACACCTCACCAGTCTCACCGACTCGGAGAATTTCTCGAATCCCGCCATATTCATAAGCGATAACCGGTGTCCCCGACGCGAGCGCTTCAACTGCTGCCATACCAAAATCCTCCTCCGAAGGAAGGATCAGGGCCCGGGCCTCATGGTAATACTGATACAAACGGGCGTCGCTGACTTTTCCGGCAAACTCGATATTCTGTCCAGCGATTCGCCGCAATAGTACTTCTTCGCGACCGCTGCCGACCACCACGAGAGGAAATCCGAGCTTGTTGAAGGCTTCTATGACCGGCTCGATTTTTTTGGACCGCGTGAGGCGTGAAACGACGAGAAAGTGCCGCCGTTCATTCCGAGAAAGTACAGCTACCGTTTTCGACTCAGAAAGAGGCAGAACTGGGGGATAGATGACGGATGCGTCCTGACGGTAGTACTTCATGATCCGATCCCGGGTATACTCGGAATTCGCAAGAAGTACATCCGGACGATCAGCCGCTTCCGAATCCCACAGGCGCATATAAGACAACCAGAGGCGCGCCAGAAGTCGTGGAATAAACCAGGGCAAAGATTCATCCAAATATGTCTCCCTTCCCTCCCAGGCGTAGCGCATTGGAGAGTGGATATAGGCGATGTGTTTCGTATGCAAACGGGTGACGATCCCTTTCGACCAAGCTCCCGAAGAAGAGATGACCAGGTCGAATTCCCGCAAATCGAGCGTCTCGATCGCGACGGGATACAGAGGAAGTAAAGCCCGATAACGAGATCTCAGCCATGCCGGAAAAGACTGAAGAAACGAGGTACGAATCTCGCGCCCCGGGAAAAAACGATCGACAACGGACTCGTCCTGCAGCAACGTATAAATCGGTGCATCGGGATAGAGCGACGCTAGTGTCTGCAGCACCCGTTCCGCCCCACCGTAGGACACGAGAAAATCGTGCACCAAAGCGACTTTTTTCGGTCTGTCTGTCTTGTGATATTGACTTTCTTTCATTTCTATGTTATCATATAAAATTGTGCATTTGTACAACTTAGCTTGTTTCCGAAGTATACTGTTCACGCGAGGAGAAGATGATGTTCTGGTTCCTGTTCCAAATCATAGCAACAGCAATCACCGGTTGGCAGGTATTTAACGCCAGCGGTGGCGCGTTAGGGTACGCGACGGCAGCATCTCTATTGATGCTGGTTCTGACCTGGATGCTCGAACTCCTATCGAACATCAATGATCACCTCAGACAGATTCTCGAGAAGGTCATCGGCGAGACCGAAAAATAACAGCCAACCCCCGTGCGCAAGACGCCCACCCGAAGCGACTCAGATTCTGGGTCGCTTTTCCTATTATACCATTTCTCAGGTCCGGATCGGATAAGACCTGCCATACCCCCTCCGCGATGCTCTCCGCACTCTCCGGATCGACATACACCGCTCCGTCCCCGGCCACTTCCGGTAGTGAAGAGGTATTTGACGTCACTACTGGCGTTCCGGCTGCCTGTGCTTCCAGTA
>CAYMZY010000008.1:0-32959 GCA_964395165.1 uncultured Bdellovibrionales bacterium
TCCATGACTTGTGCCATTGCTACTGGGTCCAGTGACATGAAGTCCTCCTTGTTAAATAGCCATTCGTCCAAATTGGACCTGGTAGCATACTATAATTTTACACATCTGTCCAGTGATCGGCCGTCTCTTTCGGGATAAAAAAACAAGGCTCCAGCAAGCCTCGTTTTCTATGTGAGCGGGTAAACGGAATCGAACCGTCATCCTCAGCTTGGAAGGCTGATATAATAACCATTATACGATACCCGCAAGATACTCTTTCGTATCAAAGTCCGAAAGCCCTCTTTCTTCGCCTCACATGCTTTTTCATCCGATGAACGGAAGGGTTCGACATCACCCTTTTCTTTGCTGCATGTTCGGAAACATGGGGCATCAGAAAAAACTGATAATCGAACCCTTGCACATCTTCCGAAATAAACTTCTCAAGCACCCACCCACCATAACGAAAAATCGCTTTTTCGTCAATGAAATCCTTCCTTACTTCGTTGCTGGTTTGCGCAGACCGGTGAATGGGTCTTTCTTACACTGTTCCTTCGTCACCCCGAATCCAGCTAGGATACTCTCCATGGCGTCGATGAATTCCGCCGATCCGACCATATAGTACAAACGATTCTGAATATCCGTGAGATATTTTTCAAGCATACTGGCAGTAATATATCCACGCTCATCATTCTCCGGATTCATCGGGTCTTCCGACTTACTGAGTACCGTCACGTATCGAAAATGCGGAAGCTCACGAGCCAAGTCAACAAACTCCTCATGAAAACTCGCATCCTTCAGAAAACGATTCGCGTAAAACAACGCGTATTCCCGCTTCCCCCCCTGATGCAGCGCCTCACGCAGGATACTCCGGGCTGGCGTGATACCGATACCGCCGACCAAAAACACAATCGGCTGATCATTTCCCTCCGGCTCGGTGAAAAATCCGACTGCTTTGGTCGCTTCGATAGTATCGCCCGGCTTGAGCGTCCAGAATGTTTTCTTATAGCCACTCTCTCCGGAACGCATCGCGAAAGCGAGTTCGAACTCGTAGGGAGACGAAGCGAAAGAGAAGGACCGTGCCGCCCCCTTCGGATCGGCTTCAACCAAATCGGCAAGTTTGAGAGCGCAATACTGACCGGCCTGATATTCATAATCGGCCGGACGATCGAAAAAAAACATCTTCGTCCCGTCGGCGATATCTTCGATGCGTTTCAATGTCAACGTGTACATGTCTTTTTGCTTTAATATGAGTTTTACTGAACCAGTATAGCCGAAAGGCCACCTGACCGTCAAAATTCGAGACGGGTCATCAGAACTCGGGACAGTTTTTTCGCATCATGCCGGATAAAGGCGCGCGTAGCCGCAATCTTGTCCGCTCGGGAATATTTTACCGGATGCACATCCAAGAAATCCCCCTCGATGACGGAACAACGATCACCGATCATACGACCGCCGGAGCGCCGTCCGGTAAGCACGGCCTCATGAGCGTATTTCGTGAGCAGATCCTCCGAAGGCAGCCGAGTATTATAGGTCGCATAATCAATTCGTGACCCGCCCAACAGGCAATCGATAGACTCTACATAATCCTCAAGCATAAACCCATCCGTATGCCAACGCTTACTCACCAGATTGCCGTTATATACCACTTTGGCACGGGATTCCTGGATCGCCTCCGGAATACCCGGAACTAAGAGATTCGGAATGACGCTGCAATAGTGATTCCCCGGACCGATGACGATAAGGTCGGCTTTCAGAAGACGCTCGATTGCCGATGGGTTGGCTCGGGGTTTCGGGTCCAAAAAAATCCGATCCACTCCGATTTGTTCGATTTTCATATCCTGGTTGATCTCATCCTCTCCCCGAAGGAGCTTCCCGTTCCGGAGCTCAAGAAAGAGATTCGTATCTGATACAGTGACCGGAATCACTTCGCCTTTCACGTTGAGGATATGAGAAGCTTCCATGACTGCCTCGGAAAAATTTCCCGTCACTTTTTCAAGAGCCGAAAGGAAAAGGTTTCCAAAACTATGTCCCGCCAACCCCCCTTCTTCAAAGCGGTAATTGATAAGCTTACGGAGTATTTCCGGTGAATCTGAAAGCGCAACAAGACATTGACGAACATCCCCTGGCGGAAGTACACCGAGCTCATCTCGCAACACACCTGTCGAGCCGCCGTCGTCTGTCATCGAGACGATCGCCGAAAGCGCGACCGAATACCGTCGGAGCCCTGAAAGCAACATAAAACTTCCCGTCCCGCCGCCGATAGTCACGATCTTTTTCATACGGTCACCGAGAAAAGTCCTTTTCAGGAAAGGAAGGGAATGTTCCCGAAAATTCCCACTGGAGAAAACACGTTTTCCACAAGAAACACTCTTTGTCGGGGCACTCGGAATCGAACCGAGACTAAATGATCCCAAATCACTCGTACTACCACTATACTATGCCCCGAGATACCTGATTGAGCTAGACCTTAAAACAAACCAAGAATTCAGACTCTTCCCACTGTACCCGTTCCAGACCTATCCGTCAACATGGCGGGACGTCCGGAAAAAGCAACCCCGCCCCGATGGAATCGGGACGGGACAACTCTATCTTTTGTATCTGGAAAATACGGAAGATTATTTGACAGCTTCTTTCAAGGTCTTTCCAGCGGTGAATTTCGGAACCGTCATAGCTGGGATGGTGATCTTGGCCTTCGTCTGCGGATTGATACCTTCACGAGCAGCACGATTCGAAACCTTGAACGTACCGAAACCGGTAAGGGTCACCTTGTTCCCCTTACGGAGCTGATCGGTGACGACATCGATAAGGCATTCCAACGCCGATTCCACATCTCTCTTCGAAAGCTCGGTCTTCTCCACGATTTCATGGACGAGCGCATCTTTGTTCACATTCTGCATAAATTTCCACCTCCTTTCTGTATTCAAGCTTTTAACCTCTTCTACCGTAGCAGATTTCCAAAAAAGCGCAAAATCCTTCATAGGCTTCTTTTCGCTATTATAAGCCTTTCCCGAAAAAATGCAAATTTTTTTGGCTTAAACAAAAGGTGACAAGTATACAAATATCACCCCGCCATAAAAAGCGGGGTGATAAGGAGAAAGAACGAGTCTCTTCTCAAATCTGATTTTTCCTAACGAGCATATTCGATAGCACGAGTCTCTCGATAGACATTGACCCGGATCTCGCCCGGATATTGCAATTCTTCCTCGATGCGCTTGGCAATTTCCTTTGCCAGATTCATAGCGCCGAGATCGTCTGTCTTCTCCGGATTCACGAAGATTCTGACTTCGCGACCCGCCTGGATAGCGAAAGACTTCTCGACCTGAGGGAAAGAATTGACGAGCGCCTCAAGTTCCTGCAAACGCTTGATATATTTTTCCGCCGTCTCTTTTCGCGCACCGGGACGGGAAGCTGAAATAGCATCCGCAGCCGTGACGATGAACGCTTCCAGACGCTCATGCGGATATTCGTCGTGATGACACTTCATGGAATCGATGACATCCTGTCCGATATTAAATTTCTCCAGGATGCGCATACCGATTTTGACATGCGTCCCTTCGATCTCATGGTCAACCGCCTTACCGATATCATGCAAGAGGCCGGCCTTCTTGGCGACGGCTACATTCGCACCGAGTTCGGCGGCAATCGCACCCGAAAGATACGACACTTCCAAAGAATGGAGGAGGATGTTCTGCTTGTAACTATAGCGATAGCGCAGGCGGCCGAGGATATAGAGCAGTTTCGGGTGAAGCCCGGCAACACCAGCATCATAGGCGGCCGCCTCGCCGGCTTCACGGATCTTCTGATCGATTTCCTTCTTCGCCTCAGCCACCGCCTCTTCGATGCGGGCCGGATGGATACGTCCGTCTTCGATCAACTTTTCGAGCGCGATACGGGCGATCTCACGCCGAACCGGATCAAACGAGGAGATGATCACCGATTCCGGCGTATCATCCACGATGAATTCCACGCCCGTCTCCTTTTCCAAAGCCCGGATATTACGTCCTTCTTTCCCGATGATCTTCCCCTTCACTTCGTCCGAAGGGATCGGCACAGTCGAGGTGGTAAACTCGGCCACATGCGAACGGGCGTATTTCTGAATAACCGTTCCCATGATCGAAAGCGCCCTCCGCTCAAGTTCATCCGCATTCTCATTCTCAAGCTTCGAGATTCTCCGAACCAAGACGTCTTGGCTTTCCTTTTCAGCCTTTTTATAGATCTGCTCAGCAGCTTCTTCCCGGGTAAGGGAAGCAATCTCCTGCAGCCGAACCAATTCTTCCTCTTTCAGCTTTTCAGTTTCTTCCCGAAGCGTTTTAATTCCCTCAGCCTTTCTCACCAGGGCCTCCTCATGCTTTTCAAGCTCCCGACTCTTCCGGTCGAGCTGTTCTTCCCGCTTCTCGACTCGGGTCTCCTGATTCAGGACTTTCTGTTCACGTTCCTTTTCGTTCTTCTTCGCCTCCTCGAGGATTTCAACCGCCTTCTTCTTCGCCTCCAAAACAGACTCTTCAGCCTTCTTCTTCGCCTCACTGAGTATTTTTTCCGCTTGACCCTCAGCAGTCTCCAGCTGTTTCTTGGCAATATTCTGGCGGACAAAATAACCGGCAACCACCCCGCCGCCTAGGAGGATAATGCCGAAAACAAGACTCGTTATTTCAAACATACGAAAGCACCGTATAAAACCGGCAGCTCGGCATCACAATGATACCGGCGAGTATGTGCAATGGAGAGAAAGAGAATAAGATCCGAAAAAAAGTATTGTCTTTTGATTGTAGAGAGACGATTCCATTCCCATATTTTCTTCCAAAAAACATCTGATCCTGCCAGAACACGGTTAGAATCAACACATAAATTAGATGCATACTCAGTATACGGTGACGAGCCCCTTTTGTCAAAGGATAATTCATGGTATCATTGCGGATGAAAATCCTAAAGGAAAAGCAAAAATGCCTTATCGACCTATCGTACTCATCGTGCTTGATGGCTGGGGTATCAGCAACAATGTCGCTGGCAATCCGATCCGCGAGGCCGTTCTGCCGACATTCGACAAACTCAATCGCTTCTACCCGATGACGACCCTTCAGGCATCAGGCATTTCCGTCGGTCTCCCTTGGAGCACATCAGGAAACAGCGAAGTCGGACATATGACCATCGGTGCCGGCCGCGTCATCTACCAGAATCTCCCACGCATTGCCCTGTCCATCCAGGACGGATCTTTTTATAAGAATGAAGCCATCGTCGCTGCCACCAAGCACGTCAAGGAGAAGGGAAGCCGCCTGCATGTCATGGGTCTTATCAGTTCCGGATCAGTCCACTCTCATCGTGAACATCTTTCTGCCATTCTCCGCCTCGCGAAACAGGAAGGTCTTTCGGAGGTCTCCATTCATGCCTTTACCGACGGCCGGGATTCCCCTCCGACTTCCGGTGCCCAACACATCAAAGAGCTCGACCGTGTGACAAGACTGATTGGCATCGGGAATATTGCCAGCATCTCCGGCCGAAACTTCAGCATGGATCGGAACAATAACTGGGACCGTATCGAAAAATCCTATCAAATGCTCACGGAGGGAAAAGCCGAAACCACGGAAGACCCGATCGTTGCCATCGAGCGTTCCTATGCCAAAGGCGTCACCGACGAATTCATCGAACCGACCATCGTAAGCTCAGAAAAGAATCCTTTCATCCCCATCAAGGACGATGACGCAATCGTTTTCTTTAATTTCCGCGAAGACCGGGCTCGGGAACTCACCAAAGCCTTCGTCATACCCGAATTCGATGGTTTCGAGCGGGAGTACCTGGAAACGTTCTTCGTCACCATGACCGAATACGAACGAAATCTTCCGGTGCATCTTGCCTTTCCCCCAGAGGAAGTATCCAATAGTCTCGGAGAAACCATCAGTCTCGCCAACAAGAATCAACTTCGTATCGCTGAAACCGAAAAATACGCACATGTCACCTACTTCTTCAACGGCGGGAAAGAAAAAGCGTTCCCAGGAGAAGACCGCATGCTGATTCCCTCTCCGACCGTGGCTCATTTCGATGAAGTCCCTGAAATGAGCGCTCCGCAGGTAACCGAAAAACTCATCGAAATGGTGGAAAAGAATGAATATGATTTCATTCTCGTCAATTACGCGAACGCCGATATGGTCGGACACACCGGAAACGAAGAAGCAACCATCGTCGCCTGTCAGGCTACCGACAAAAGCCTTTCCATTCTCATTCCTGCCATCCTCAAGCACAACGGGGCCATTCTGATCACTGCTGATCATGGAAATGCCGAGGAACTCAAGAACCTCGAAACAGGAGAAATCGATACCGAGCACTCCGTCAACCCTGTGCCTCTCTGGTTCATCACGCCCGATAATCACCGCGAGAAATCGACCGATGAGATGGTCCGTGAACAGAATGAAATCCGAGGCCTCCTCTCCGATGTTGCACCGACCATCCTCGACCTTATGGGAATAAAGAAGCCCGTCGAGATGAACGGAACCAGCCTGATCAAGCTCTTCCAATAGGCACTTGCTCTCCATACGAATCCAAAAGAGAATCCTCTCTGGATTCTCTTTTGGCTAGGATAAGATATTCGGACAGGAATATTACTCGATCATACGATCGACGATACCGTAGGTTACCGCCTCTTCAGCGGACATGAAATAATCGCGGTCCGTGTCACGTTCGATCTTCGTGAGTTTCTGACCGGTATGCTTGGCAAGAATCTTGTTCAACCGATCCCGCGTCTTCAGGATGTGCCTGGCGTGGATGTCGATTTCCGTCGCCTGCCCCTGTGCACCACCGAGCACCTGATGAATCATCACCTCGCTATTCGGAAGTACCATGCGCTTTCCCTTCTTCCCTGAAGCGAGAAGCAGTGCTGCAGCTGATGCGGCCATACCGACACAGATCGTCTGCATATCCGCCTTCACATACTGCATCGTGTCGTAGATTGCGAGGGCCGAGGTGACGGAGCCCCCTGGACTATTGATATACATCTTAATGTCTTCCTTCGGATTCTGTGAATCGAGAAACAGAAGCTGTGCGATCACCGCATTGGCAACGCCATCATCAATCGGCGAGCCGATAAACACGATACGATCCAGAAGCAGACGTGAATAGATATCATATGCCCGCTCACCGAAACTCGTCTTCTCGACCACCATGGGGATAAGATAATTGTTCTGCATAACGGTACATCGTTAAGGATACGACCTCGCCTACTTATCCCTTCTACAGCTTTTCCAGCATTTCGAACACCTTCTCATTCCGGAGTCGGCCACGGGTGGCAGCGTACAATCGCTCGAGGTCGATATTTTTTTCCGCGTCTTTGACACGCTTATACTGCTGCAATACCACATTCATCTCCTGCTCGATCTCCTTCGAATCGACTTCGATATGATCATCCACCGCAAGCTTCTCAAGTATCAGCCCGGCAGAAAGCCTTTTTTTCGCCGGCTCTGTCCAATCTTCCTTCAGTGAATCCAATGACTTTCCGGTACGTTCAAGGTACTGCTCGAAAGGCATACCCATATTCTCGATTTGCACCTGAAACTCAGATGCCATACGGTTCCGCTCTTCCTCGATCAAGATTTCCGGAAAATCGACGGAAGAATCCGCTACGAGAGCATCGAGCATAACCGTCCGACCTTCTTCCTTGAAGTGCTGACGCTTCTCTTCAAGCATGCCTTCGGAAATCTTCTTCCGCAGATCATCGAGTGATTCGAAGGATCCCAATCCCCGTGCGAACTCGTCATCAAGAGCCGGAACCTGCCTTTCCTGAACTGAACGGAGCTTCACCTGAAACTCCGCCGGATTCCCGGCAAGATGTTTCGCGTGATACTCCGCCGGAAATGAGAGAGTGAAAGTCTTCTCCTCATCTGTCTGCATCCCGACGACTGCTTCCTCAAATCCAGGGATGAACGCGCCCTTTCCCAAGACCAACGGGTGCTTCTCGCTCTTCCCCCCCTCAATGACCACGCCATTCAGACGGACTTCGAAATCGACCTCCACGCTGTCCTCAAGCGCGGCCGGACGATTCACGGCGATAAACTTCGCCCGCATCGAAGCGAGCCGCTGCAATTCATCTTCGACCTCCTTCGGCTCGACGAGCAACGTTGACTCCTTCTTCTTATGCTCCTTGTTCGCCGACTGCACCGACTTCCGCCAAGTATCGGCGATCTTCACTTCCGGAAGAACAGCGGTCGTGACCGTAAATACCAACGCTTCGCCTTCCCGTATACTCTCAAGATTCACTTCCGGTTTTCCGATCGCATCGATATGCTCTTGCTTGAGTGCTCGGTCATACGCATGCGAAACCGCATGTTCTGCGGCCTCATGCAGGATAACCTCCTTGCCATACCGTTTCTCAATAACGGCCCGAGGAACTTTCCCAGGACGGAATCCTGAGACTTTCATTTCCTTCGAGACATGTTCCGCAGCATGATCGCATTCTTTCCTCCATTCCTCCCACGACAGCGTCACAGCCATCTCCACTCGTGAAGCAGGAAGCTTCTGTACAACAATATCCATATCGTCTTTCAGTATATATGACTAATAAATCCCAGGTCCCGACCAACCTTCGGCATGCTTCCCCGAAAAAACCGGAAAAATCATTTCCCAAACTTCTCCTGGTACATCTGAAGACCCTTTGCAACCGTCGCGACAGCCGCCTCCTTTCCTTCGATACCACGAACGATAACCTCTTTCCCCTCATCGATCGTCTTATATGTCTCAAAAAAATGCTGGATTTCCTTCAAAGTATGCTTATTGATATCCCCAAGGTCTTCGACCTCATCGAAACGGGGATCGCTCTTCGGAACAGCGATGATCTTGTCATCCCCTTCTCCACAATCCATGACGCGCATCACCGCAATCGGACGAGCCTCCACGAGAATCCCTGGAACGAGCGGCGATGTGGTCAGAAGCACGATATCGAGAGGATCATTGTCTTCCCAAAGACTCTGGGGAACGAATCCGTAATCGAACGGGTAATCCTGCGAGGTCTTCATCGCGCGATCGAGTTTGATAAGACCGGTTTCCTTGTCGATCTCATACTTGTTTTTCGATCCCTTCTGGATCTCGATGATCACGTTGATACTATCCGGTGCATTTTTCCCACAAGAAACCTCATGCCAAAGATTCATACTCATCGTACATTTAGATTTTTTATTCCCGGAGAAAGCTATTCCCCTTCCCCATCGGCTACCTCCATATCCGTCAGCCCCTCTTCCTCCACAACCGGAGACTCCTCACTTCCTACCACATCAATCCTCCATCCGGAAAGTTTGGCAGCGAGACGGACATTCTGTCCGCGCTTCCCGATCGCGAGAGAGAGCTGATCCTGGGGAACCTTCACCAGAGCACGGTTCTCACTTTCAAAAAGTTCCACCGAAACGACCTTGGCCGGAGACATGGCCGCCGTGATAAACTGTCGCGTGTCACTGTTCCACTCGATGATATCGATCTTCTCTCCACCAAGCTCATCGATGACTGCCTGCACGCGCGTCCCCTTCTGTCCGACGCACGAGCCGATCGGATCGACACCCTCTTCAGATGTCGTGACAGCGATCTTCGTGCGTGAACCGGCTTCACGGGCGATAGCCTTGATCTCGACCGTTCCGGTGAATATCTCCGGAACTTCAAGAGAAAACAAATGACGGACCATTTCCGGATGCGTACGGGAAAGCAGGAGTCCTGGCCCGCGGGTATCCTCTTCTACTCGGACCAGATATACCTTCAAATGCTGGCCGACCCGATAGCGTTCACCTTCAACTTGTTCAGATGGGAAGAGCACGCCGACGGATTTCCCGAGATCAATAAACACATTCCTTCCTTCAACCCGCTGGACGATACCATTGACGATTTGTCCTTCCTTTTCCTTATATTCCTCAAACATGGTTTCACGCTCCGCTTCACGGATACGCTGAATGACGACCTGCTTAGCGGTCTGAGCAGCCACCCGGCCGAATTCTTCATGAGCTTCAAGCGGCAATTCAAGCGTGTCACCCACCTGCACATCGTTCTTGATAAGCCGTGCTTCCTCAAGTGTCAGATCCCGTTCGGAATTGAAACGTGGCAGGCGATCTTCATCGATAACTTCCTCTTGTTCATGCCGCTCAGGAACAACTGTTCCTTCCTCGACTTCCTCTTCAACGACGAATTCGCGCGTCGTCTCATCGACAACTTCCTTTACCAAAAAATAAGAAGCCACTTTCATGACGTCATCGAACTTCGCTTTGATCACCTGACCTTTTTTCCCATAATCCTTCTTGTAAGCAGCGGCCAACGCAGCCTCGACCACCTCAAGTACCCGCTCCTTCGACAAACCCTTTTCATCGGCGATCTGCATCACCGCACTCCCAAATTCCCCCAAACGTCCGGAAAGGCTTTCGCCAGCTTCTGGTCCATCGATCACTTTGCGTGTTGCCATATGACTCTTCCTTAATTTACTTACAGATGACTTCGACTTTAATTATGTATTATATATATTCAGAAGTATAGTCTCTCGTGGCTTCAAATAGCCATTTCAAGAAAAAAAGCCCGCTTTCGCGAACCTCCACCCCCTCCTCACTTCACAGGTACAGTATAGCAAAAATATCCCCTCACGTCAATCGTCCGCCCGAGACCGCGACCAGATACAACTTTTTTACTCTGGAACACGCGCCATCCGTTTCCCGGCTTGCCACTCGGGAATACTCGCTGCCAAACACTCCACTCGACTGGCTCTGCGAAGAAATCGACGATGTGAAGCCGGTACGATCGAAAAATGCGGAGAATCATCAAGATCCGCCGCGAGACCGAATAGGTTCTCCTCACTCGTCATCCACTCGTGATCATACGGTTCGAGCGAAAAAGGACGAGAGTAGCTCAACAAGGTCTTGTCTCCATCCTTCACCAGGAAGTATTCATGGAAGTACGAGAGAGCGAGCTCCCGGACCGTCCGATAGACCGGGTCCCGATACCGAAGCACCGCGTGATTCGTCTTGCTAAGCGCGCCCCAATAACCGTTCTTCCGGAAAAGCGCGACTACATGCTCCTGATCAGTCTTCTTCGTCTTGAGATCGAGCAGAAGCGGCTTCTCACCTCGCAGATACAAGGCAAGTGCCGCCAAAAGCGCACCTTCGATGCAGTGAGCCCTGTTCTCCTGCAACACCCAACGCGGCGAATGGCAGGTATCCCCATCCTCTTCGGCATTCATCGGAAGTGCGTCCAAAAAATCCTGGATCTTTCCCGGAGTCGAAAGTCCCTGAAGCACGGATATCTCCTGTCTCGTCAAATCGGACATATGATGAAAAAATGGAGATCGGTCAATTCTTCTCCTCTCGCATGAATTGCCGCAGATCGTGGAATGAGCTCATCAGTTGCGCCGGAAAGATGATCGTGGAATTCTTCTCAATACTGATTTCCGCCATCGTCTGGAGATTTCTCAATTGGAGAGCGATCGGATGTGCAGCAATGACATCAGCAGCTTCGGCCAACTTCTGGCTCGAGGCAAATTCCCCCTCCGCAGCGATGATCTTCGCCCGCTTCTCCCGTTCAGCCTCGGCCTGTTTGGCCATGGCGCGCTGCATATTTTCCGGAAGCTCGATGTCCTTGATCTCCACGACGGATACGACCACTCCCCATGGCTCCGTTCGCTCATCAAGAACCACGCGGATTTCCTTGTTGATGGCATCACGTTCGGAAAGGATTTCATCGAGCTGGAAACGCCCGACGATATTCCGAATCGTAGTCTGGGAGATCTGATTGATGGCCACCTGGACGTTCTCGATCGCTACGATGCTCTTCACCGCATCCACGACCTGATAATACGCGACAGCAGAGATGTCCACCGAGATATTATCCTTGGTGATGATCTTCTGCGGCGGTACCGGCAAGGTAATCGTCCGCATATCTACCTTGACGACCCGATCAATACCAAACGGGACAACGATATTCAGGCCCGGCGTCTTCGTTCCGACGAATTTTCCCAAACGGAATACCACCCCCACCTCGTACTGTTGCACGATCCGCAAACCGGAAAGCACGACAATCAGTGCTGCTACCACGATGATTTCCATAGAATTTTCTTAAAGATAAGACTTTCCCTTCCAGGATATGCCATTTTCCATTTTTTTCAAAGAAAACCGCCCGAGAGAAAACTCTTCGGACGGAATTTTTCGCTCGAAAACAATGCCTCCTACAGACCAGGAATACCCTTCGGAAGACCGACTTCTGGGGCCTTGCCAGGAACCATCTTGACCGTCGTCCCATCAGCCTTCACATCGAGGTTTCCTCCATCCATTTTGACCGCGGCTCCGTCCGTCTTCACGTCAAGCTTTCCATCGGCGCCGATATTCACGATCGCCCCGGATGTAACGACATCGAGCGTCCCCTGATTGATGACGACACTGAAGTCATTGGCGCTGTCGATGGAAATATATCCGCCTCCACCCTGAACGGAAATGTTCTTCAATTCGGCTTCCGCGGCTCCCTCAACATCGAAACCGATGACATCCACGCGAGCCTTCGATGTCTTGATCCGTTGGGCTGCAGCGACCGGATTGCCACCGCAGGTTTCCTCCCCGTCGCTCACAAGAATAATCCGGTTATCCTCGCCGGGATGCGTCGACAAGATGGCATCCGCCTTATCGAGGGCCTTAGTAATCGGCGTCCAACCCTTGGCCGGAATGGCATTCACCTTTTCCTTAACGACGGAACCATTGACCGGACCGAGATAGTATTTCTCTTCGATCGTATCGCAAGAAACCGGTTTGTCCGCGGCACTATTGCTTCCGACATGTCCGTACGCTAACAGGCTCAGATTCACATCCGTACCGAGAGTATCGACATACGAGTTCACTGAACGCTTGGCGATATCGATTTTCTTTTCCCCATCCAGAGTCTCGTTCATGCTTCCGGATGCATCGAAAATGACCACGACATTCTTCTTCACCTTCTTCGTCGCCAAAGCGTCTTCGGTGCCGGTCGCCCCTCCTCCGACATTCACCTGACCATCGCCTGTCTTCACGGCTACATTGCCATTTCCGACGGAAACCTCAGCGTCCCCAGTTTTGACATCCGTCATCGAAGCGCCGAACGGGGAAGAGCACCCGCTGAGGACGACCACTGACGCTATGACAGAACCGATGATTACTCCCTGTCTCATAAGTTCATTTCGCTTAACTTTGTTATATCCTCTTTGATTTCCTTGATGAGTCCTTTTTCGAAACTATTCCAGTATATCACATCATTTCCGCGAATCATTCCATTTCCTGATTATCAAGCTGACTGAAGTACAAACTGACATCACTGATCCACTTCTTCACGCTTTCCCGGCTATGCCCTTCACAGGAAAAACCGCATTTCCAAAGAATCATCTTTTCCGGGGTATTCAATTTCTGAGAATAGACCAATTTTTCTATGCGTTTCGCTACCGTATCAACCGCTTCTTTTCGGCTATTGAAACACGTGTGCCCGCCGGTTCCCATCAGCCGTCGCACACCGCGATATCCCCAATAGTTGAAGCAATCCTGCCCTTCGAGTACCGGAACACGTTTCCCCCAGTTACTCTCCTTCTTCGCGATACCTACCAAAAAGGCCGCTACCGTACGATCCTTCTCGAATATATACGGCAACATTTCCTCGATCGGATATCCCTCCACCATACCGGTGATTTTCATCTGGTATTCTTCCTCCGCAGCCTCACCGAAGTACTCAAGAAAGACATCTTCTCCCTCTACGGGAAGACCCGTCAAAACCGCTCTTCCGCTTTCCGAAAGAGACGCTTTTTCTACAGAAAACGTTTCTGGTGGCAGCGTTTGGGCTGATACGCCACGGTCAAACAAGGAAAACGCGATCGCCGTCAAAAAAACACCGAAAGCGACGCCGCTCGCGAGAGAAATGTACAGCGCACGTTTCGGAGAAGTAAAGAAAAGGTAACGTGAGCCACGCATCTTCGCGAGCAATACGACGAAAAATTCCGATACATCTCCGAGATGCACCCGAACGGAAGTCAGGTCCAAAATGAATCTCGAATGCGGTTCACTCGGTCCCCGGAAAGAGGTGCCTCCCTCCACTATCGGCTCATACTCGACAGGCGATTGAGAGAAAGCCTCCTGATTGCGATTCTGCCCCGAAACCGGAGGGCCGACTTCCGCGGGACATACCGACAAACAGCGCCGGACTCCATCCAGTGATTTTTTATGCGAAGATTGCGTAGTCATTTCGTATCGATTCAAAACTTTTGTTTCATTTGTTTTCAACTGGCGCTTGCTGCTGGTCAGTTACCCCATCCGAGACATCAGCCTTCCTCATGAATTCCTTTTCGACATCCGGCTCTCCGATGAAACACTTCCCATCCGAAAACAAGAACGGAACACCGATATCGTTGGATGACAAGCCACAACCCTTGGCTCGACGAGCCATTTCCTTGGCATTGGCGCGATCATTCCAAACTTCCTTCTGTTCAAAACTCACTTTATCCGCGATATGCTTTTCCTCCAGGAATTTTGTGACATTTTCACAGTGAGGGCAGCCGTCCCCCCAATACATCACCATACCATCACCAAGCGGAGTCGCAGCGGACTCGCTCCCATCGCGTACGCCCCACACCACGATAGCTCCGATAACCAGAATCAATAGACCGACACCAATCAAGACATTCGTATTTCTCATGATTTCCTCCATTTAAAAGCCGTTCCATTATAGCATGTTTTTTTCCTTTTTCCGTGACACCCAGAATACCCATACCCCGCCCCCGCCGATAAGACACAAGGAAAGCACTTGCCCCAAAGAGAATATTCCGCCGATCAGCCCGATATGTATGTCCGGTTCCCGCCAGTACTCTAAAATGAATCGGATTACACCATAACCAAAAAGAAAACAGGCGGTCAAAATACCCGGCCGATATTCTTTCCGCCCGACCCAGCGGAGAAACAAGTACAACAGTATCCCTTCACCGAGCATCTCATACAATTGGGAGGGGTGCCTCAGCAGTCCCGTTCCAGCTTGAGGAAAAGACATTCCCCACACCATATCCGTATTCCGACCCCACAGCTCTCCGTTCAAAAAATTCCCCAGTCTCCCGAACAATATCCCTATCGGCAGTATCCGCACGAAACGATCGGTCCAAACAAGAAACGGCTCCTGCCAAGTCCGGACCCGCCAGAATATCGCTGCCGCCGCTCCAAGCAACGCTCCATGAAAACTCAATCCCGCTATTCCGATGAAGTTTCCCGTCATCGGATTCAACGGCCAGAAAACCTGCATCGGATGGAGAAAAAAATACCCGGGCGCATACCAGAATACATATCCCAGACGAGCCCCGAAAAAGGATCCTATCAATACGAGGAAGAAAAGATCATCCAGCTGTTTCTCGCTGGCCTTCCAGGAATACTTCTTTCGGTTCGCCACAAACCAAAACCAGACCGTCACCCCCCCTAAAACGAAACATATCGCGTACCAACGTATCGAAAAAATACCGAGAGAAAAAGCGATCGGATCGATATTTTCCGGAAGATGCTGCCACCACCCGCTCATGCGCCTGTTTTCGCTTGATTGTAAGACTTCAGCTGATGGTGAAATTCCGTGGTATAGATTTCAGCCAAGGCGAGGAACAGCGCCACAATGATAGGCCCCATGATGAATCCAAGCAGGCCGAAAAGGGAAAGTCCTCCGAGTGTCGCGAAGAAAACCAAAAGCGGGTGCATGTGGGTGTCTCGTCCGACCAGTTTCGGCCGAAGAATATTATCGATCGTCGACACAAGGCCCATACCGACACCGAGAACGAAAAGCCCCTGCCAAATATTTCCCAGAAGAAGAAGGATGATTCCGGCCGGAAACCAGATGATTCCCGAACCGATCATCGGAATGACGGAAAAGAACACCATGATCACCCCCCAGATGAACGGGGATGGGACACCGACGATCCAAAATGCCAGCCCACCGAGCACTCCCTGTACGATACCGACCAAAATAGTCCCCTTGATAGTGGCACGGCTGATTGAGACAAATCTTTTCATCAGCATACTGTCATGCTCATCCCGAAGCGGACTCACCCGGGTCAGATAACTGACCGCCCGGACGCCGTCGATCAGGAAATAGAAAAGGGCGAAAAACATCACGAATATCCAGAAAAAGAAATGCGCGATGCCCTGATAGGCAGCTTGAAGGAGTACGAGCGCGTTCTTGCTCACCGATCGAATATCCGCCGAAAAAGTATCCGCATTTAGAATGCCCGACTGAAAAAGGTGGCCGATCACGGGCATCTGACTGACACTCGCGAAAAAACGCGTAGCGATCGTTTCCGCTGATTGTCCCTCACCGATGGAAGCATACAGGGAACCCGCTTCATTCGCCGCGAAGGCAAGCGAGAGAAAAAGAGGTACCACGATGACGAAAGCCACCAGAAGACATGTAAGAAGAGCACTGGTTGTCTGACTTTCCCGTGTCTCACGCAGTAACCACCGATACGGATACTGGAAAAGCACTGCGAGAATGGATGCGATGATGATCGCGGAAAAAAACGGGAGAAAAAGAAACATGACACCAATACCTGCCAGGAGGAAAAAGAGGAAAAAGAAATAGATATTGAGGTGACGGAGTTCCATAGTGATTCAATTATGACACGGGATTCGGAAGAAAACAAATATGCGCGTCATACCGCCCTGCCAAACATGACATGCGCCTAGACATCCTCTTCACCCCTCATTCTGACCAGCATCAGCCGACTTCTTTCTTCCTCCGACCTGGCGCTCATACATCCCGATAAATTTCCGAAATTCCTCACGCGGATACACCGTGAACGCGGGTTCTCCAGCCAGGATCTGTACGTTCACCAGGATGGTATCGCTCTTCGTATCTCTCTTCGGTGGACGTACCGACACGGTCAAGCCATAGCGTTCAAGAAACCACTGCTTGATACCGGCCCGATCAGCGAAACCGTCAGGCAGAACGAACGGATGGTATGTCTTTGTATGCTCCGAAAAGTACTGCCGATGCCCGGCATGCAGCACGATATATATCGGAGCTTTCTTCCAGTCGACTTCCATCAAGTTCCCAGACACGCTCTTTTCAGAAGACTCCTGTTTTCCCTGTTCAAGCCGATACCGACACTTGAGAGTCAATGGACAGGCAGCACATTTCGGACGACCCGTACAAAGACTGCTCCCCAGATCCATCAGTGCGGCATTCAGTATCTTCGCCCGTTCTCGGAAACGCCCGTCGAGTTCCGAAACACACTCAGATCTTTTCGTACCGAAGAAAAAACGGCCGACCACCCGTCGCAGATTCGTATCCCACGCGAGCACATTCTGATCATATGCGAAGCTCACGATGGCTGCCGCGGTATACGGACCGATGCCAGGCAACGCATCGAGTTCCTTGACCGATACCGGAAAAATCCCCCCGTATTCCTTCACTACCGCTCGCGCTGTCAGAAGCATATTCCGCCCCCGAGCATAGTAACCGAGGCCCTGATAGTATGGTAAAAACTCTTCCCACGACGCCTTCGCAAGTACCTCTACCGTCGGAAATCTCTTCAGGAATCTATCATAGTACCCAATCACCCGTGACACCTGCGTCTGCTGAAGCATGACTTCGCTCACCCAGATCTCATACGCCGTCACCCCTTTCTTACGCCATGGCAGATGCTCTCGCCCGGCTTTCTCAAAAAAGTCGGTTATCTGTGTCTCGAAATACTCGACTCTTTTCTCCCGGATCAACATATGATTCGTTCTATTTCAAGCAGAAACGCCAACAGTAAAAAAATGTCTCGATTCAGCTCATCATCCTATCACCCCACCACCGAGGCAATACTTACCCTCATAAAAAACGGCGTACTGGCCGGGAGCGATACCTTTTTCCGGTTCGGAAAGATGTACTGAAACATCACCACTCCGATGCAGTTCGAGATGCGCTGCCAGTAGTTTTTCGCCATGACGGATCTTCACCTGAAGGTCGCGTCCTGACGGTTTCCCGGAAATCCAATTGACCGCGGAGACTGTGAAAGCTTCGCGCCGCATCCCTTCACTCCGATAATAATTCGAGACGAAGATCTCATTCGTTTCCGGCTTCTTCTCCACCACGTACCATGGACCGCCCGAAAGCCCAATTCCCTGGCGCTGACCGATAGTGTAGTACCAGAAACCTTGATGCTCACCGAGCTTCTTCCCCGTCTTCCAATCAATGATACTGCCGGTCTGCTTGCCGAGATGATATTCAAGGAAACCATCGAAGGCGATCTTTCCAAGAAAACAGATTCCCTGGCTGTCTTTACGCGTGGCGTTCGGAAGCTGATATCGTCTCGCGAGCCCCCGTACTACGGATTTTTCCAGATGCCCGATCGGAAAACATGCGCGCGACACCTGGGCCTGCGACAGCTGTGACAGAAAATACGTCTGGTCCTTGAAAGAATCAGCCGACAATGTGAGCCAGGTTTTTTCCGATCGCTCTTCCATCTGCGCGTAGTGTCCAGTCGCTATCTTTTCGAAGTTTTTTCCGAACGCGTCGAAAAACGCGCCGAACTTGATTCGGGAGTTGCAGAGCATATCCGGATTCGGAGTACGACCGGCCCTGACCTCAGACAGGGTTTCGGATACCACCCGCTCCCAATACTCCTTCTGAAACGGTACGACTTCGAGTGGCACATCCGCCGCCTCACACACCGCTCGCACATATTTCAAGTCCTCTTCCCATGGACATTCACCCAAAAAAGCCAGTTCGTCCTCGAGCCAGATCTTCATGTAGAAAGCATGGACATCATGGCCGGTCTCCCTAAGAAGCCTAAGAGCGACTGAGCTATCCACCCCGCCGGAAATGAGCATCGCGATACGCATACAAAATATATCCTGTGTCTTTTCAGTTATCCTTTTTCTCGACAGACGGCGGAATATCAGACTGTCCCTTGTCATTCTGAAAACGAAAATCATTGAGATGTGCATCTTTTCTTTTTTCTTGCGACGTGTTCGGAAACACCAGCATCAGAAAAAGAAAAAATGCATATCTCCCACTTTTGAGAATGCTCCGTACATAATAGAGAGATTCCCTACTCTCCCTCATTTCGAAGGAAAAATCAATAGGTAGCCCGGAGCGCATTCACGATGACCACGACATCGATCACTTCCTGCAATACCGCACCGTATACCGGAGGGATGAATCCGAGAAAAGCGAAGAGCATGCCGATGCACGAGAGTCCGATGCCGATGACTATACTCTGCCGCGCGACCTGATACGACCGGCGGCCAATATGAACCGCATCGCGGATCTTCCAGGCATCACGCCCGAGTATCGCGACATCGGCTGCCTCGATCGACGCACTGTTCTCAGTTCCGGAGAAGACGATGCCGACATCGGCGAGGGCGAGCGCCGGAGCATCATTCATCCCGTCTCCCACCATGCCGACCAGTTTCCCCATTCCCTGCTCTCGGGTCACCAAGGCGGATTTTTTGTCCGGCGAGCATTCCGCATATATCGGGATAGCGAATCGGCCGAAAATCCGATGGGCATTGGCACGTTTATCCCCGGTCAGGATACCCAACGAGTACCCGCGTGTCCGGAAATACCGAAAAAGCTCCCCAACATCCTCCTTGAGCGTATCATCAAAATAGAATCGGGCGATCAGACCACTTTCACACATCAGTTCGGAAACGATACCGCTTTCGGAACCCGATACTGCTCCTTTTCCGATACGGTATCGCTTTCCATCGATCGTTCCCGCAATACCTTCGCCAAGCTTCTCCACGAAATCCTCGACGATGATCGATACGCCCCCGCGCTCACCGTTCTCCTTGACGAGCGTTTTCGCTATCGGGTGAAGAGAACTCCATTCGAGCGACGCCGCAATCGCAAGCGCTTGCTTTTCAGTATAAAATCCATCCACAACTTCGATGCGCTTCAACTCCGGCTCACCCAAGGTGAGCGTCCCAGTCTTATCGAAAAAAAGTGTTTTCGTCTTCGCGAGGGCTTCGAGCACCCCCGGACTCTTGATGATGATCCCGTTGCGCGCCGCCCGGGAGAGACCGCCGAGAAAAGAAACCGGCGCAGCGATCAGGAGCGGACAGGGAGTCGCGATTACGAGCACTGCCAGAAACCGTTCCCAATCACGGAACAGAAAAAGTGCCCCCAAAGCGAAAGCCAACGTGACCAATGTGAAGATCCAATTTGACCGCTCAGCAAGACGCACGAGCGGCGACTGATTTTTCTTCCCCTCCTCGACCAGCGTGAGAATTTTCCGATAACTTGAACGTTCGAACGTACCTTTTGCCTGAAGGGTGATCGCCGACCCAAGATTGACGCAACCACTCTTGATATACCTTCCCGACCGATACTCCATCGGTTCCATCTCCCCGGTCAGATTGGATTCGTTCAGAAGGGCCGCATCTGAAACAAGAGAAGCATCGAGCGGCACCATTTCGTTGGTCCGCACAAGAAAGAACTCCCCCTCCGCAACCTCCTGTATCGGCTTGGTCAAGGTTCCCTCCGCAGTCTGCATGAGAACTTCCTTGGGAATTTTCTCGAAGAGATTCCGCAGGGTCTTCTCCGCCCGGCGTGTCCCGAATAACTCAAGAGCAGCGCTCACTGAAACCATGAACGACAACACTGCCCCCGAAAGCCATTCCCCGAAAAAAGCGGCCGTAAAAAGTGCCAAAAAAGCGATGTAATCGAGATTCCACTTCCGTTCCCGGATCCGCTGCCACGATTCGACGCACAGAATTCCGATACCCCCGATCACTGCCACCCGCAAAAATACGGAAGAAGAACCGACGAAAGAAAGCCCGATCAAGATGAAAATCATGGATGGGAACACGAACTCCCGACTCATCAATTGGGAACGCCAGACCGACATACTACTGTTCACGATTACGCTGAAAACTCTTTTTCACAACCGGCACGTTCTTAAGATGAACAGCGATACGCTCACTTCCGTATCTCCTTTCCAAGAAACGTCGTTCGTCATCCCGGACGATACGACGCAACACTCCGATCTCTTCTTCTTCCCGCCGTACCTGCCGAACGAGCCAGAAAAGGGCCGCACCGAAGATCGCGACGAAGAATACCGCTCCGCCGACCAATGAAAGGATAGGTGTTCCGACTTCCCTAGCACTGTCACGAAACATATCCCAGCGTGTATCAAGGGCAAGTCCGTTCGCTTCCAAAGAACGGCAGCGTTCCTGGTACGGCGCAACCGATCTCTCAAGAGAAAACACCTCATTGGCCGCCTCGGTAATACGGAAGTATCGGAAAGCATCCTGACATCGCTTTGACTGAAAAGCCTTGATTCCATGAGCGAATGCGGAAAAAAGCTCATGTCGATCGAGCACCAGCCCGATTTTACCCGCTTCATCAAGAATGAGCGAGACCGGCAAGGCGAAGGCGAAGTTGTCCCCGGAAGAGCGATCGAGTTCGCCTGTTTGGAAAGTCACCAAACCGGCAACCTCCCCCTGGTCATTGAAAAGAGGCCCGCCGCTCGACCCTTGCGATACCTTGGCATCCGTCTGGTAGATGGGAAAGTCCTTCCCCGCCGCCGTCTTGAATGCGCTCACGACACCGCGAGTGAATGTCGCTTCAAGAGGACTCTTCATATTCAGCTCTGCCGTCCCAGGAAACCCGAATATATACGTCGTACTCCCGACCGACAGAGCGTTCTCCGTTGAAAGAGGGAGGGCTGGCAGGCGGTCGAGACCAATCTTGATCAAGGCAACATCCCGATCATCCTCAAGAAACGACTCATTCAAACTTTCTACCGTTGCCGGAAAGGCTTCTTTCACCAAATCGGACGCTTTTTCTTTTTCCGACTGCGGATTCAGGACGAACGTATCGCTCGTAAAATCAAATCGACTGTTCTCAATCACTGTCTCAAGAATTCGTTTCCCGAAAGCCTCCGCCTCTCCCGACTGCAGAAAGGACTGGGCCTCTTCATCGCTCAAGTACAAGGCATTCTCATAAAAAGCAGCCAAAGCAGAATCCGAAGCCAACAAATGCTTGATCGTCTCCTGGGATACCACATGTGCATTGGTCGCTATATATCCATCCGGATGGATGATGAAACCGCTCCCGGAAACATACTCGTCCACTTTGACTTTCTTCCGTTCGCTCTCCTCATCAACCGCGATCAATCCCCGCTTCACGTCCACCTTGATAGGTGTGATTTCGGCTTCGCCGATCGTATGAGTGATGATACGAACCACTGACGGCTTGACCAGGTTGGCCAGCACCTCAGGCGAATATGATTCCCCAGCCCGAAGCGAAAATGGCACCCCGAGGATGCCTAATAGAAGAAGAAAGAGGAAAAAACGTGACATGGATTTTTGTTTTGCTGTCTGTTTCATTCCTGATTATACCAATAGAGAAGCAGAAAAGAAACGAGCATTGACTTATATACTATTTTATGCTAATATTTCTTGAAACCTTTAAACCAGATATTTCCTATGCTGTCCTCGCTTAAAACCCGTATTCAAGCGCTCTTCAACCGATCACCTTTCGTGATTTTTTTCTCAGCTCTCGCATCCCTCTTCGTGATAATCGTCATCGCAGGGATATACCGCCAGCCAGTACCGACAGACGAAATACCCATGAAAGAAGCCAAAGAGGTCGAACATTTCATCGTCGGCACTGACAACGTAACCTCCACCGCATCAGCCCTGGTCAAGAAAGAGACGCTCCAGCCTATCGTCGCTCTCGCTGCCGGAACCGTGGCCGGTATTTCCGTCCATCCAGGCAGCCATGTCGGTGCCAACACCCAGCTTCTCCGCCTGAGCGCCGACTACGGAGCGAACCGGGCCGGACTCGAAACAGCTCTCATGGAAAAAAACCAGCGCTTTGCACTCGACATGGCCAAACTTGATCGTAAAATCCTGACACTTGAAAAGAAAAAGGCTCGCCAGGATAGTTCTGCCAGTGACACCGAAACAGCTATCGCACTGAAACAGCTCAAGCGACAGCGTGATTCACTCGATGAATCACTCTCGGTAGGAGGACTCGGTGTCGATATCTCCCGTGCCGGCGCAGCCATATGGGAACCAAGGACCGTCGTGTCCGGAACTGTCGAATACCTCGCCGTGCAGGTCGGGGATTTCGTCACACCCGGAACTCTACTCGCCCTGATTCGGACCGACAAAGGAGCCACGACACTCGATGCCTTCATCGAACCGTCGATAGCTCGCGCTTTCGATACGACCCGCCCATCTCATCTGGTTTCCGGTCCGGAGAAAGTATCCCTTGAAATCACCCCTTCATTCTTCTCGAAAAGCGAGACCAAGAACGGACTCTTCAACATCCGATACATTCTCGACCAAGGTCAGTCCGCTGAAACGACCGCGGATATGCGTGTCACGATTTCCATTCCTCTCCGGACCGCGGATAACGAGGGACGGAGCATCATCCCCATCGATTCTCTCTTCATCCATACCAGCCATGCATCAGTCTTCGTCGAACATGACGGGAAAGCCGAGGAAAAAACTGTGTCGGTCAAAGACATTCTCGGCGACGCCGCCATCCTGAATGAAACCCTTCCCGCCGGCACCGCCATTCTTCTAGATAGAACACTCATCGCCGGCGAGACTATCATGCTTGTCCAGTAATCTCGAGCCTCCTATGTCTTCCTCTCCAGAGCCTCTCCTTCCTTCCTCTCAAAACGGGATCGCCCGATATTTTTCGCGCATCCGCATCGTCTCGCTTATCGCCCTGATCCTCTCCGGAGCCGGTCTCGCGAGTTACACCACTCTGACCAAGGAACTCAATCCGAATATCCAGATTCCGATCGTTTTCGTAACGACAGTTCTTCCGGGTTCCGATCCTGAGGATATAGAACAGCTCATCACGATTCCGATCGAGGATGCTCTCGAAAACCTTTCCGATGTCACCAAGACCACTTCGACCTCTCAAGAAAGCGTTTCCCATATCACGCTTGAATTCGCATCAGGAACCGACCCGGACAAGGCCAAGAACGACGTCCAAAGCGCGCTCGATAGTATATCCACCCTCCCGAAAGATGCTGAAAAACCGAGTATACAGGTCCTTGATTTCCAGAATCAGCCATCGCTTATCCTCGCCATCACCGATCGAAACGGGGAACAAGCCTCGCTCGAACACTTCGCCGACAGCCTCGAAAAGGCCGTTAAGGATCTCCCCGGGGTCGAGCGTGTTTCCCTCGGATACCGGAATGATCCTGTCGCGCACATCGCATTGACACCGGAGCTCATCGATACACATCGCCTTTCCCTCCCGACGCTTGGAGCAAGCATCGGAAGTGCGCTCGATAACCACCCATCCGGATCGCTCCGAACAGAAAGCACCAAATACACCCTCGGTATCGAAAAACTCGCCGACTCAGTCGGAAACCTCCGTTCTCTTCCGATCTCTCTCGATGATACTGTCATCCCCCTCGGATCAGTTGCGGAGATCACGGAACGGGCACCCATCGGAAGCACTGAAGCTTTTTTCGCCGATCGTGACACATCACCAGTTCCCACGATCTTGCTTTCGGCTTTCAAAAGCGATTCGGCCGATACCCGAACAACCGTCGATTCCATACTAGAAACCGCTCATTCCCTTTCCGAACGTGAAGGGAATCATATCACCCTCTCAGCCCTCTTCGACGGCGGACAGGAAATCAGCAAAAGTTTCGACCAACTGCTTCACGACTTCCTTCTGACTTTTCTTCTCGTATTCCTGGTCCTTCTCACCTTCTTCGGATTCCGTCAATCTATCGTCGCGGCCCTCGCCATTCCGATCACCTTTCTCGGGACTTTCCTCGTCATGCAGCTTTCCGGGCTTTCCATAAATTTCATTTCACTTTTCTCGCTTCTTCTCGCGCTCGGTATCCTGGTCGACAATGCGATTGTCATCGTTTCCGCCGTTTCCAGCCGACGCCGGGTATTCACAGATGAAGATCCGATGCGAACCGCACTCCATGTCTTCGCGGATTACCGGATCGTCATCCTCACCACGACTATCACCACCGTCTGGGCATTCCTTCCTCTTCTCCTGGCATCAGGCATCATCGGAGAATTCATCAAACCGATTCCGATAGTCGTTTCAACCGCACTCGCGCTCTCAGCCCTCATCGCGCTCTTCATCATCCTCCCGTTCATGGCAGCCCTCTTGGCGGGCGGTGCTCCATTCCGGATCAAAGTTCTCGGCAGAGCACTCATCATAGTCACATCCGTCATGATCCTCTTCTGGTACCTCAAAGGGAGCCAGTTCTTCATCCCTGTCCTTCTCGTCTGCCTTATTTCACTTTCCATCATCGCACTCTCCTTCTCAGCGGTTTCCCGGCGCCTCATGGTCTCGCCATCTCTCATAATCGGACTTTCACGGCTCACAACACTGCGATCGCGACTCAATCTCGACCGGATAGCCACTCGCTACGAAATTTTCATCAAGCGCATTCTCGCCTCGAAAAATCTCCGTCGGCGTACCTTCACCATGCTTATTCTCTTTTCCCTCTTCTCCTACGCTCTGGTTCCGACCGGGTACGTCGTCAATGAATTCTTTCCTGAAGACGACCAATCAATCGTCTATGTCCGTCTCAAACTTCCTGTCGGCACATCCCTCGAAAAAAGTCGTCTGCAGGCCATCTCTTTCGCCGAACAAATCCGCCATGAAGCGCTCATCAATTTCGTGGTCACAGAAATCGGCGCCAAACCACCGACCGACAACAGCCCATCAAGTCCTGATACCAACGAGATTCTTTTCACACTGATTCTTCCCGACAAAAAGGACCGAAATGAAACTTCCGGCGCTCTCGTCGAACGGCTCAATAAAAAATATGCCTCTTCCGACAAAGGAGAAGTTTCCGCAACCCAGGTTTCCGGAGGACCCCCAGCCGGAAGCGATATCACACTCAAGCTTCTCGGACCGGATCTTGCGATGCTTGATACGATTTCCAAAACTGTCCAGACCCATCTCAAAGAGGAACCATCCATCATGAATGTCTCTTCCTCATTGTCAGTCAAAGGAAAGATGGTTTTTGTTCCCGATACGGAGGCTCTTGCTCACTTCGGCGTCTCGACCGATGAACTTGCGCTCGTACTCCGCACACTCGGAAATGGATTCACGGTGAAAAACGATGCCCGTTTCGAGGACAAAAAAATGGATGTCGAAATCGTTCTCACTCCGGATGGCGCCTCCCCTTCCGATCCCGATCGGATCTTCGTGAATGGATCGGCCGGGACCGTCCCAATGAGCATTCTCGGACACTTCGTCCTCAGAGAAAATCCAGCGAGTATCGACCGGGAAGACGGAAAAAGAGTTCTCTCTGTCACCGCAGATGTCGCACCTGGTTACAGCGTCTCAACCGAAAGCAAGAATCTTGAATCATACGCCCGGAACAACATATCACTTCCAGATGGATACGCATTCCAGACCGGAGGAGTCAATGAAGAGAACACGAAATCCGTCCGTTCGATCTTGCTAGCCATGCTCCTTTCGGCCGCACTCATCTTCGCTACGATGGTGATGCAATTCAACTCCTTCCGTAAGGCGATCATTGTACTCCTTGTCATCCCGCTCGCCGTCTCGGGCGTCTTTGTCATCTTCGCTCTCTTCGGCATTCCGCTCTCATTCCCGGCACTCATCGGTATTCTGGCGCTTTTCGGCATCGTGGTGAACAATTCCATCATCATGGTCGATAAGATCAACAAGAACATGGAACAGATGCCGGACCTCGACCTAGCTATCGCTTCCGGAGCAGCCAGTCGCCTCGAACCGATACTCCTGACCGCGCTCACCACCATCATCGGACTCATCCCGATCACCCTCTCCGATCCGATCTGGCAAGGCCTCGGAGGAGCCATCATCGCCGGACTTACCTTTTCCGGTGTCGCTAAGCTCTTCTTCATCCCAGTCATCTACAAAAGCTGGTTCAATACAAAGTAAATTCCTATCCTCTTTAAAAGAGGAAAAGCGATTTTTTTCCTCACTGTATGTCCGGGAACATGAGGCATCAGAAAAAAATCCCCTTTCCTCTTTTGAAACGAGTTGTGCTTTACTCAATCGTGATTATCTAAATATCTTTATTCTTTCTCTTATGCCCGCACCCATCACTCCGGCAGACGCCACATTTCCGATGCGCCTCAACCGCTACCTTGCCAAACAGGGCATCGCCACGCGCCGTGAGGCTGACGCACTCATCGAGGCCGGCCGCGTCATCGTCAACGGAAAAAAAGCCACGCTCGGTATGAAAGTCACCGAAACCGACCGAGTGACTCTTGAGAATGCCAATCGCCGCCACCATACCTATCTCGCCTATTATAAACCGCGGGGCATCATCACGCATTCCCCCCAGGGAAAACGTGAATATTCCATCGCCGATGTCACCAAAAAATCCGATCTCTTTCCGATCGGCCGGCTCGACAAGGATTCGGAGGGTCTCATCATCCTCACGAATGACGGCCGCATCACCGAACGTCTGCTTCACCCGCGTTTCGCCCATGAGAAAGAATACGAGGTGACCGTCCAAGAAACCATCGACAAAAGCAAGCTCCCAACCCTCGAAGCCGGTATCATGGAAGAAGGCGAGCTTCTCACGGCGAAGTCGGTCCGCATCACCGGCAAGGATACACTCACTATCGTCCTCACCGAAGGAAAGAAACACCAAATACGCCGCATGCTCTCAGCCATCCATCTCACCGTCATCGCTCTCAAGCGCGTACGCATCATGAACGTGCTCATTGGTTCGATGAACCCCGGACAATCACGCCCCATTGCTGGAGCTGCCCGGACCGCTTTCCTCGCCGACCTCGGTCTGCAATAAACAGACTCGATACAAGCACGTGAGCCTATTCATAGCGCAATGCCTCGATCGGATTCATACGAGCCGCCCGGCTGGCCGGATAGTATCCGAAAACGATTCCGATAGCGGTCGAAACCGCGAAAGCGAGTAGTATGGAATTCAAAGAAATACTCGCTGGCAGACCCATCCGGGTCGAAATGACCGAGGCTATCCAACCGAGGAATATGCCGAGCGCACCGCCCGAAAAGGTAAGTACGATCGCCTCGAAGAGAAATTGCTTCCGGATATCCCTTCTTTCGGCGCCGATCGCCTTGCGAAGACCGATCTCACGTGTACGCTCGGTTACCGTCGTCAGCATCATATTCATGATACCGATACCTCCGACCAGAAGCGAGATACCAGCCACCGCGCCGAGCAATGTTGTGAACGTACTCGTGACCGACGAGGCCGTCGATACGATGTCCGCCTGATTCATGATCGAAAAATCAGCCTGTATCGGATCGATAATTCGATGGCTCGCGAGAAGCGCGGTCTTGACCGATGCCGATGTCTCATCCATATCAGCCCCATCCTTCACTTGGATATTCACGCTTGAAAGATACTCGTTCCCCGTAAAGAACTGCTGGGCTGTCGAAAGCGGGATATAGATCACATCATCCGAGCTCCCGAAACCGGTCCCGCCGCGCGCAACCGTCACACCGATAACAATGAAATCAATGCTTCCGATACGGATCCTCTTCCCGACCGGATTCGTGTCTACCGTCCCGAACAGAACCGCCGCCACGTCCGGACCGATGACCGCTACCTTTGCTAATGTCCGAACATGATCCAGATTAAGGAATGTTCCTTCGGCAATATTCACATTACGGACCTGAGCATACTCCGGTGTGACACCGGTCACGTTGGTATTCGTATTTTTTCCGCCGGCTGTCACCTGCTTCCCCCGAGCAGAAACCTCAGGAGCCAAGGCCTCGGCATCGGGGACGCGCTCCCTCAGGAAATTCACGTCCTGAATCGTGAGCGATTGCGCCGACCCCTGAGAACCTATGACCGGCGAGCCGCGCTCGCGCTCGGCACCGGGACGTACCATAAGCAGATTGGATCCGATCGACTGGATACTCGCCTGTATCGAGGCCTGGGCACCGCGTCCGATCGCTACCATGATGATGACCGACGCGATGCCAATGACGATGCCAAGCACGGTCAAGCCTGACCGTAATTTATTCACCGTAAGAGCCGCATAAATTTCCGAGGAAAGATCGTTTGTCAGCATAACGATACAGATGAAAAAAAGATTATTTCCTGTTCCGAGGATTCTCCGTGTCGCTCACCAATAGGCCATCTCGTATCAAAAGAGTCCGGTCGGCATGTGAAGCAACATCCGCCTCATGTGTTATCAGAACGATGGTATGACCATGCTCCCGATTCAGCCGTTCAAAGGTTTCGAGTACAAGCTCTCCTGTTTTCGTATCCAGGTTTCCCGTCGGCTCATCGGCCAAGATCAGGGAGGGAGCATTGACCAGGGCGCGTGCGATCGCCACTCGTTGCATTTGCCCACCCGAAAGCTGATTAGACTGATGCGTCCAGTGTTCCCGATCAAGACCGACCGCCAAAAGCGCCGCCTCCACCCGCGGCATACGCTCTCCGACAGGCGTTTCCTGATAAATCAACGGGAGCATCACATTTCGTATAACGCTTGTCCTCGGCAAAAGATTGAAAGCCTGAAAAACGAATCCGATCTTCTCCCGACGCAGATGGGCAAGCTCGTCATCCGAGCGTTTCGACATATCCTGACCATCAAGCAGGTATTCTCCGGACGAAGGACTGTCGAGCGCACCAAGTACATGCATTAACGTTGACTTGCCCGAACCGCTCGGCCCCATGATCGAAACGAACTCTCCATCCGTGATCGCGAATGAAATCCCCTTGAGGACTTCGGTATCACCGCCCTCGTTATGGTATGTCTTGCGGATATTCCGACACTCAATCATAATCCCTCATCTTATCGGTTATTCCTCCCGGCTCCCCGGAACAGAGAATTCAGAATATTCCCACTCGAAGCGGTTTTGGAAACACTTGCGGTAGCGGAGGGCAACACAATTGTATCCCCTTCATTGAGCCCGCTCGTGATCTCGGTTTGCACATCATTCGTCAGACCGGTCTGAATGGACTGTTCTGCAGTCAAACGCATTCCTGAAGCATCCCGTTTCCCGGTGTCCTTCTTCACCATTGACCGACCATCAGTTCCTGCACTCAAAGCACCATTCGGAAGCAGAAGCACTCCTTTTCTCTCCGCCACTAAAATATCCGCGCTCACGCTCATCCCGGGTTTAACCATATCGTTCTGCTCGTCTAATTCGATATCAGCCTCATAAGAAACGACATTCTGCGTCACCTTGCCGATTGTCGCGACACGCGAAACCCTTCCCGACAAACGCAAATTCGGAAGAGCATTGAAAGTCAACATCACCGACTCACCTTCCGACACCTTGGCCGCGTCGACTTCGTTCAGAGTTACCATGATTTTCCGCTCCGGAGTGATAACCGAGGCCAGAATGGTATCACGAGCGACCGAATCACCCGACTCGACACTGAGACCCGTCACGATACCGTCAAAAGGAGCTTTGATCGAATAGTCCGCGAGTTTTTCCTGCGCCTTGCTGAGCGCATTCCGACTCTCTGCAACCCCGATTTCCTGTAACTGACGATTCCAGAGATCCGTTTTCGTCTGTTTCTGGTAAAGATCCTTCGTCTGTTTCTGTTTGATCAATGCATTCCGAAGACTCAACTGAGCGTTCTCGATATCCCGAACCGCATCCTGCGTATCAAGCACGGCGATAACCTGCCCTTTTTTCACCGTCTGGTTATTCTTGACAAGAACCGAGACCACATCGATACCGTCCCCAGCAATAACAGGGGTCAGATCGACTTGGGAAACCGACTCCACTTGTCCGCTTCCGGATACCGATACTTTCAGATCTCCTCGTTCAACCGTGGCCGTTTTCCGAACAACCGTCTCCGTTTCAGAAGACGAGTTTCCGAAATACCAATACGCGACACTGACCAGGATAAGAATTCCTCCGATAAGCTTCCAGTGTTTTTTTCCTCGTGTGAATATATCGTGCATAATACCGTCTTTCTGGATAAGAGGTTTACTTGTTACGACCGAAATCAAACGGCGAGCGATTCTTATCCCCGTCATGATCGAAGACGCGGATGAAATCAGCCGCCACAACACCATCTTCAGCCGGCTTCCCAACCACCAACACCATATCGTCCTTCCGTATATCATTCGCTCCTATCTGAGTACGCTGTTTCATGATACGTGTCTGATCGGACAAACGGACATTCGATTCCTGGCTATCGCTATCTTTCACGATCAGCATATTTTCCGCCACCGAAACTACTGTGCCTGAAGTCCCGTGCGGATTCCGAAAACCACGCCCATCAGGAATATCCATCATATCACCCGGCATTTGACCGCGCGGGCCGCCAAGAAAATGCCGTTCATAATTCTCCCCCCATGCATACGAGAACCGGGCCTTTCGCAGGCCGACCGCCACTCCGGAAGCGAAGCTCACAAGTATGATGAGAAATACACCGACCCCTATCACGATTCTCCGGAAGGTTTTCGACTGCACACAAGTCTGCAATGTCATAGCCATATGAAAATAAGATTATGCTGATAATGTTTGAAGGAAACGGGAATGATGCTTCGCTGTCACGTGCATTCCAAGAGAAATAAGAAAGAAAAAAAGCGGGACAAGCAGAAACACGAATGGAATCGTCGGAAACGTCTCGAGAAAAAGCCAGAAGAGTTCCCATCCATAGGCGGTCATCTCTACGGTATCGGATATCACCAAGGAAAACAACCTCGCGAATTCCGAACCGAATATCTCGGATTCCGTGAAAAAAATCGCACCGAGGAACATCAGGCCGGAAGCTCCGACACGCACCCGTGAAAACAAGAGCATCCGGTGAACTTCCCGCCCCCGAAACCGTCCTATCTCAGAAAAAATCCGCTCCGAAAGACCGGCTGGCAGCTCTGCTTCCGGAAGCGACTTGAACAGCGATGAGAGGGATGGTTTCATACGTTCTGCTCTGATTACGATTTCACAAGGGAATCCGACGCAGACGAGACATCCGCTCCGAAAGCCCGACGCAAACCCGACAACGCCCGCCCATGCCGGCTCTTGACGGTATTGTACGGTTCACCGAGTATCTCCGCTATCTCCAAAAGCGAAAAGTCATCCTGGTAGTGTAATCGAAGAATCCTCTGAAAGCCTTCCGGGAGCACCCGAAGATACTGTTCCAACAGCTTCGCTGCATCGGCCCGAGCCAACAATTCGTCCGGCAGCGGTGCTTCATCGACGATACGGTCCGACCAGGGTTCCTCAATCTCCTCATCCTCTCCTCGAAAAAAAACCGAAAACGGAAGATCGCGCTTTTTCTTCAGAGCATCAAAAGCGGTATTCTTGGCGATAGCGAATATCCATGTCTTGAAACTTCTCTTCGCATCGAAACGATTCAGATGTTTCCAGACCTTGATACATGTCTCCTGCATCACATCTTCCGTCATCAAGACATCGTGCGTCAACGAAAGAACGAACGAATACACCGGCTGCAAATACGGTGAAAGAAGCTCCTCGAAAGCCTTCTCATCACCTGCCAGACTCTCACTGATCAGTTCCGTCTCATTCTTTTCCATGTTTCTCAGTATGTCACCCTTCTTCCTCGCTTCCTAGGAAGCCCGAAAAAATGGCACTGTATTCCTTCATACTACGCCCGACACCCCGCTTACGACCCGAAACGCCGTCCGCCACCCACGGAATACCGAAAAAAGTTACCAGAAACAAGCCGATTCCGGTATACTGACACCAGGAAACCCGAACGTCTTTTTCCGGTATCGTCACCCACCATGCTTATCCATATCTTCGGCAATCCAGACCTTCCCCAAGACGCTTTGCCCGTCATTCTCCTGCCGCGTCTCAAATCAGCCCTACCGGAACACACGTTCCGTTTCACCGATCCGAATGAACTCGACCTTCCCCGAGACGGCGAGGACTTCACCGCCCTCGACACCGTCCTCGGCCTCAAAACCGTACGCGAGATCAGCCTCGATGAAATCGAGGCCAATGCGATGCGCGCCACCACCCATGACTTCGACCTCTCTTCCTATCTGCTGCTGGTCCGCAAGCTCCGTCCAGAGATCGCCATCCGCATCATCGGCGTCCCGATGGACAGCGATGCCGACACCGTCCTCCCCGCCATCATCGCACT
>CAYMZY010000009.1:0-22276 GCA_964395165.1 uncultured Bdellovibrionales bacterium
GTGAGGATTGACAACCGAGAGGTTTCGATAGGAAAAGATTCCTGAGAACCTTTCATTCTGTGGAGAAAGCCATGTCTGGATCTCAAGCAGCACAATTACTTCCACTGGCAGGCAATGCCAGTGTCGTCAATACGGTTCTCGCTGCGTTCAATGAGGAGGATCGTCAGATCGATGAATCCATGAAGGAAGCGGGATCGGCCGGTGCCAGCAGCGCAGAACTGATGAGGCTCTTAAGAGCACACTGCTGCAGCTGAACCACTGAGGAGACTCTCCAAATACTGCCCATCGAGGTAGCATCGAAAAAGCCGGCAAGACCGTTGTCACTGACAGCGCGCGCTACCGGCCTTTTTTTATTCCTGTTCTCTTTGCTTCACGAAGGCCAGATGACCGATTCAAAGATACTCTTGAAGTGAGCGGCTACCTGCTGCCATCCGCGGGCCTCGGCACGACGACGACTTTCGATACTGAAGGCTTGGATCCGTTCCGGCGACGCAGCAAGATCGGAGAGTACGCGAGCGAAAGTGGTCGTGTCTTCCGGATCGATGAAGCGACCATTCTCGCCGTCCGTCACGAGCTCCTGCATCCCGCCCGTCCCAGACACCACGAGCGACAACCCGGAGGCGAGCGCCTCCAGCACCGAATTGCTCATCCCCTCGTTTTTCGACGGGAGCACGAAAATATGTGCCTGACGATAATAAGCAGCCAGTCGATCATGCTCGATCCGGCCAAGAAACCTGACCGCTTCATCGATACCGAGCTCCTTAACTCTCGCCTGAAGCGCCGGTTTCTGTTCCCCCTCCCCAATAAGTCGAAGCTCAAGCGGAACCGATGATCTCTTCATAGCGATCGCGAACGCTTCAATCAAAAAATGTATCCCCTTGCGCGGAGTCAATCGCGATGTCGAAAGGAAGATAACCGGCGAGTCCGACTTTTTCTTCCCATTCGGAGCGAATGTCACCGTATCCACGCCATTCTCGATGATCTGCATCGATTGTCCGGGACTCGTTTTTTCCGCCAGCGTACGGATACCAACACTATTCGGAATGACCGCTCGGGCCTGACGCCAGAGAAAACGGACCAATGGTTTGGCAAAGATATAGAACGTATCGTATTTCTCGCTGAACCCGGGGACATCTGCCCCGCGCAACGAAACGACGAACGGAATACCGAATCGTCGCTCGATCAAATACGAGAGAAACCCGCAGGGAATCGTGAAGAACGCGAGTGTCACATCGAAAGGCCGCTTCTCATTTTCATCCCGGACAAACGTCCGTGAGAACCACCAAGCTTGCCACGTATACATCAGAATATCCCGGATCGATTGAGAATGGAGCTTGGAGATATTCTTACCGATCGGCAGACGATGAACAAAAACCGACCCACCGAGATCCACTTTTTCGTATTCAGTTCCCACCCCCGACGTGATAAGATGTGCCTCGATTTCGGAATCATCTTTCCATGCCCTGAGTATGGCCTCAGTCGCAGTGCTCGCTCCGCCACCAATAGGCGGATACTCATAATTCAGGAACAAGACTTTCATATGCACGCGAGAGACAAGCTCCCGATTTTAGACACCAATGCCGAAGTATGTGAATTTCTCGGCTTCCATTTCTTTACGATCAAAGATATTCCGCCCATCCACGATTATCGATCCTTTCATCACGCGAGCCAAATCCGCTGATTCGATCGTTCGAAACTCATCCCACTCGGTACAGACGATAAGCGCATCCGCCCCTTCCGCCGCTTCAAGTGCGCTCTCGGCATACCTGATCCGCTTGTCAGGAAAAGCCCGCTTGAAACTCTCAGTGGCTACCGGATCGAAAGCGGTCACCTGAGCTCCAGCCTTGAGCAATGCGGCTGCAATATACTGCGCCGGGGCTTCACGGACATCGTCCGTTCGCGGCTTGAATGAAAGCCCCCACAAAGTGACGTGCTTTCCTTTATGTGATTTCCAGTGATTCGCCAAAAACTCAACCGGACGCATCTTCTGACGATCATTCAGAGCATCAGCCGACTCGATAATAGTGAACTGCATCCCATACTCCTTCCCGGTCTCCCGGAGCGCCTGGACATCCTTCGGAAAACAAGATCCGCCATATCCGATACCAGCATAAAGAAAACGCGAGCCGATACGAGTATCAAGACCCATTCCCTTGGCAACTTCCTTCGCATTCGCTCCGGCTTTCTCACAAAAATTCGCGATCTCATTGATAAAACTGATTTTCGTCGCCAAAAAAGCGTTCGATGCGTATTTGATCAACTCAGCCGAACGGATATCCGTAAACATGACCGGACGACCATTTCGGGCTACTGGACGGTAGATTTTTTCCATCAATTTCCTCGCTTCGTCCGAACCTACGCCGACCACCACCCGATCCGGATTGAGAAAATCTTTGATAGCCGCTCCTTCGCGGAGAAATTCAGGGTTGGAAACAACATCGAAATTCGCTTTTCCACCACTCGCATGCAGAACGATATCGCGAGTCTTATCGGCAGTCCCAACCGGAACCGTCGATTTGTTCACCAATATCTTGTAGCTGTTGAGATTCTCCCCAAACGTCTTCGCAACTGCGAAAACATAACTCAAGTCCGCCTGGCCGGTCTTCGGATTCTCCGGCGTTCCAACCGCGTTGAAGACGACCTCGGCACCACGGATAGCTTTTCCGATATCCGTGGTGAACGAAATGCGTTTCTCCTCGACATTCTTCGCGACCAGCTCCTCAAGACCCAACTCGTAAATAGGCATGACTCCTTTCCTCAGCTTCCTGATCTTGTCGGCATCAATATCGGCGCATACCACGGTATGACCAAGCTCCGCCATACAGACACCCGAAACCAATCCCACATACCCTGTCCCAACAAAAGCAAGTTTCATATCTGTGTCATCAACTACCGGATTATGATCTCCTTCACATTGTAATTCATACGGTTCCTCGCTTGGTAGTAATTCCGTACCGTAATATCCGCCAGAAGCCCGGAAATGAACAGTTGGACGCCGATCAGGACGAAGAAAATACCCATAAGCGGCCAGATACGCTCAGCAAGCGATGCACCAAAGACCAGCTTTTCAATCAGCATCCAAAGAAGGATAGCGCCACCCAATCCAACCAAAGTCACCCCGGCGCCCCCAAAAAGATGCAGTGGCCGATGAGAATACTTTCTCCAAAACCAGATGGAAATCATGTCGACGAAACCCTTCATGCCCCGTTTCCAGTTGTATTTGGTCACCCCGTGTATACGCGGATGATGACTCACCTTGACTTCAGCCACTCGGAAACCCTCGAGTTGAAGCAGTGCTGGAATGAAACGGTGCATTTCGCCGAAAAGATCGATGTCTCTGAAACACTCCTTCCGGTAAGCCTTCAGGCTGCATCCGGAATCATGGATATCGTCATGGATGAGCACCTTTCGAAGGAAGTTCGCGATACGGGATGGGATCTTCTTACTCCACGGATCATGCCGCTTATGCCGCCACCCCGAAACGACGTCGAACCCTTCTTCGATTTTCGCAAGCAAAAGAGGGATATCAGCCGGATCGTTCTGAAGGTCCCCATCCAAAGTGACGATGATTGTGCCCTTCGCTTCCTTGATTCCGGCATCAAAAGCAGCTGTTTGTCCGAAGTTCTTCCGAAAAACGATCAGGGTCACCGGTTGACAACGCTCCGCTTCGATGCGCGTACTATCCCTCGATCCATCGTCAATGAAAATGATTTCGAAAGGCTTCCCGATCTTCTGGAGGGCTGTGCGGATTTTCCCGTGAAGGATTTCGACGTTCCCTTCTTCGTTATACAAAGGAACCACTACCGAGAGATACGGTCGTTCAGTCATATATCTTTAATTGGTCTAAAAAATATGGGTACCCACCATACCGTTCCTGCAGTATACCGAGAAGCAGAAAGTGGTGCAACCGGAAATCAGCTACCCCCCTTTCAAGTAAGCGAGAAGTCGGTATACTGGAGATACGCAAGAAAACAAGCATTTTTCTCCCTTATTCCCAAAATTATGAAAAAGGCAACTCCATTGAAAGACATGGCCCTCAGCCAGGAAAACCAGCTTCTCTCAGTACTCAGCCTGCTTCTTGGCATAAATGCACTCTTCTTCATCGCACCCCATACGGCATCACTCACCCTTCTCCGCCTCACTCAAGATAACCTCCTTTTTTATGAAGGATTCACTTTCCTCGGAGTCATGCTTGTCGGAACGATTTTTTACTACAATCGCCTCTCCTCATGGCACGCTATCCTCCGAAAACTCCTTCTCACGACATTCCCTGCGTGGTTCTTCATCACCTACGGACTCATGGAATCGAAAAGCTTTCATTACCTCTTCCAGATCGCACAGAGCGCTTACATGATGCTCTTCGGATTCCTCATCGCGGCACTCTCGCTTCCTCGTCTCCGCACGCCCGACGATTCTCCTCGTTCTTCCGACAGTGTCCGTGGCTGGTTCCGTCACCAAGGAACGGTCACACTTCTCCTCGTCTGCGTCGGCACACTTATTTTCCTCTCTTTCGGCCTCGTCGGACTCACCAAATTCGCCGCGGTCGACGAACCACTCTGGTACAACAACCGCATCGCGAAGTATTGGAAGAACATCGGAGAGCATGACTGGAAAGGAACGAGTATCAGTGACAAACCAGGCATCACTCTCGCCTGGGCCACCGGCCCAGGTCTCTGGTTCAAGACACCGAAAGAATACAAATCCATCCGCTACGAAGGTGAAGTGTACAGCGCAAACCAGGACAGTATCGAGAACTTCTATCTTGCCTTCAGACTACCGCTCCTGTTGGTAATCACGCTTTCCCTTCCGCTTTTTTATTTTTTCATTGAACGACTTCTCGGCCGGACTACCGCTCTCTTCTCATACGCTTTCCTCTCGACATCACCGGTCCTCATCGGCATATCGAAGATCATCAACCCCGATGCGCTCCTCTGGATCTTCGCTCCGCTCTCGATCCTCTCTTATCTTCTCTTCCTCAACAGACGGTTCTTCCGCTATCTCATCCTTTCCGGCATTTTCCTCGGTCTCGCACTCCTCACCAAGTATGTCGCCAATATCATCCTCATCTTTTTCATCAGCCTTATCTTCCTCGAATACCTTTACCACCGTCCGATAAATGAACCATTCAGCGCTTTCCTTAAGCGATCCTTCGCAGAGCTGGGCATTCTTATCTATGCCGCACTAGCGACCTTTTACATTCTCTTCCCTGCCGTATGGATCAAACCGATGAAACTCCTCACCGCAACGATCTATAGCCAGGCTTTCGAAAAAGTGACTCCGCTTCTTCTTATGTTCCTCGCCCTGATCCTCATCGACCACTTGGCGAACCGCGCGCGCATCACCGATACCATCACTACCTTCCTTGATCGGTTCAAACGATCTCTCGCTGTTGGAATCGTCTCGTTCTTTCTGATTAGTCTAATCGCCACACTCATGATCACCTGGAGAGGTATGCATCCCTATGACTTCTCCGAACTCCTCGCCTCACCCAAGACCATCGAGGGGCGGAGCGATTTCATCGGCGTCTTCCTCACGAACTTCTACCCGCTCGTATTCGGTATCCCTCCAATTTCTCTTCTCCTTCTTCTCATCGCTCCATTCATGTTCTTGAAACGCTCATTCAGCACGAGCCCATCAAACCGGACCGCTCTCTACCTCATCCTGTTCGTGCTCCTCTACTACCTCGGTGCTACCGTCAATAGCGTCGCTATGATCACCCGTTACCAGATCATCCTCTTCCCGATCACCGCGCTGCTCGCCGGGATCACCCTCACCCGACTTTTGAAGACATCCGGGATTCGTTTTCCACTGCTTTCATCCTCAGTTCCGATCGCGATCGCAGGATGCATCCTCCTCACCGGCAGCCTCACTCTTTCAGCCACACCATTCCCTCTCTCCTATGCCTCTTCGCTTCTGCCGAATTCATACCATACCAACATCAAAGACATGGGTTCGGGAAGCTATGAAGCAGCACAGTACCTCAACACGCTCCCGAATGCGGAGCAACTCCTCATCTGGACCGACAAGGATGGTGTCTGCAAATTCTTCGTCGGACACTGCAAACGTGGACGGAATTACCAGGCTCTCCGACAGGACGGACTCGACTATATCGTCGTCTCTTCGGATCGCAAAAATCGGACGACCAAGATGATGGCTTCAGAAATCACGCTACAGAAACCGGGACTTATTCGATTCGACCAATACTATACCAAACCGTCTCCGAGTTTCGAACTCAACATCAATGACCGTCCATCGCAGTATGTCCGTGTCTACCGGTTTCAAGAGTGAATACTTTTATGACCGTTCCACTTCCCAGATACAGGCGCTTTCCAACCAAAATCACGCTTTCACTTATTCTCGGTGCCTTTTTTGCGTTCGGCTTCTTCCATATCGACCGCTTCATCACCGCCGATGAACACTACTGGCTCTATGAGCGTATCCCGACATACTGGAGCGCCATCCATCAAGGCAACTGGAAAAAGACACTCATAAACGACAAACCGGGTGTCTCACTCGCTCTTGTTTCGGGTGTCGGACTATTCTTCGATGCACACCCCGAAACCCTCTGCCGGGAAAATGAAACCCGGATTGATCGCTGCGATACCGAAAGGACCTCTTTGATCCTTCTCGCATTCAGACTGCCGATTCTCATTCTCAATACGTTTCTCCTCTTCCTCATCTTCCATCTCCTCTCCAGACTCTATTCGGATCGGACCGCTCTCCTTGCGACAGCTCTCATCGCCTTCTCACCGATACTCGTCGGCATCACACAGATAGCGAACCCCGACGCGCTACTCTGGTCTTTCGGTACATCCGCCTTTCTCAGTTTCCTCGTCCTACTCAAGCTCCGTGCAAAAAAATATATCCTACTCACGGGGCTTCTCTTCGGTTTTGCACTTCTTTCCAAGTACACGGCTGGATTCCTTGTGCCCTTTTTCATCTTCCTTCTCCTTGCCGACAGCCTTTTCCAAAAAACCAATCCGGCAGAAACAACTTCCGAAAGGGTCCAAAGGAACATCCTTTTCTTTCTTGGTGTCTTCAGTATCGGAATCCTTACCACCGCACTTTTCTTACCGGCCATCTGGTCGAAACCGGAGTTACTCAAGAACCTCCTTTCCATCGGGAACAGCGCCCCCTTCCTTGTACCCCTCTCCCTTCTCCTACTCGGCACATCCAGCACCATCTTCCGAAAAAAATCCCGAGGGGATATCATCATCCGATACGCGAACGTTCTGAAAGTATTGCCACGTCTCGAAAAAATCGTCTCACTTTTCCTTATCGTCCTGTGCGTCACACTCATCGTAGGAAGGATATGCTTCCCCGAATGGACGACTTTCGAGAAAATTCCTTTCGACCTCAAAGACCTCTACAGTAGTGACAAACCGGACAAGACCTACTTCCCGAATTTTCTCGAGACGCTCTTCCTGGAAATAAATCCGCTCGTCTTTTCCCTCTCTCCGGTCCTGATCATATTCTTTCTCTCCCGACTTTTCTTCGTCATTTTCCCGGAGAAACATCCTGCCGAAAAACCGACGCCGGGACGATTCGAAGACTTCTCACTCCTCATGTTCGTTTTCCTGTTCCTCCTCGCCATGCTTCTTTCAGAAGTTCTCGCAACAGCCCGATACCTCATCCTCCTCTACCCCGCCATCGCAATTCTTGCCGCCTCCGGAATCCAGGAAGCCACTCGGCGACTCAGGGATTCCGGCTTTCACCGCACCGGACACCTGCTCGTACCGGGAGCCACCCTTTCAGTTCTCATGAGCCTTATCTTTTCCGTACCGTTCTACTTCAACTACACAAATTTCTTCCTTCCCCGCGAAAAAGCCATCCATCACTCCTGGGGTCTAGGAGGCTACGAAGCGGCACAGTATCTGAATTCACTCCCGAACGCAGACCAGCTCCTCATCTGGAGCGACTACTACGGCGTATGTGAATTCTTCAAAGGGCGCTGTCTCACCCTCGAATATGAAGCTGCCGCTAAACAGCACTTCGACTACGCAGTACTCTCCTCCCGAGGGAAAAGCCTGTACCGGCCAGAACATAGTCGATGGAAAAAAGCGAAAAATCTCCAGATGTCAGCCGCATACACCGATCCACATCCCGATTGGCAACTACTCATCAACGATCGGGAAAAAAACTTCATCAAAGTCGTGAAAATGGAGACAGAGTGACTTCCTCCACAAAAGACCTACCGCTCCCTATTTCGGAGATAGTACGGAAGAGCGATAAATGAGATAAGCATTTGGATGAAACGGGATAGAAGGGCCGCCGTGACCGCGACCTCGACACTCACTCCAACCAGAGCGAAAAAGGTGACATAGGCCCACTCCTTGATACCGATATTATTGATCGAAAGCGGGACAGAGGAGATGATAGTCACCAAAAAAATCACGCTCAAGAACGATGGAAAGCCGATCGGGCTTCCTAAGGCATGAAACAGCGTCCAATTCGATAGCGCGATACCGACGAAGGCAAATAGAAGCGCATATAGGCTTCCAGCTGCCCAAATACCCTTTTCGGTAAACCCGATCACCTCCTGGATCAGACGCCTTGCCTGAAAGGGCAACCATTCAAGCAAACGATGGAACCAAGGCTGGAAATAGGCATACGTAACGAAAAGATCACCAAGCAAAAAAATGACCAGACCGGAAAGCGTGATTTGGAAAGCTGTATCGCTGAAGAAATGATGCCACAACGGCGAGGAACAAAAAACCGCCAAAATCGCGATCGTCCACAGCCCGATAAACCGATCGAAAACAACCGTGGAAAGCGAGGCGGCCCTGGCCCCGGTCTTCTGCGCGAGCCAGAGTCCCCGATAGGCATCCCCTCCGAGCGTCGATGGCAGGAAGTTATTAATGAACGCCCCAGTCAGATAGGCAAAAAAACCTTCTTTAAGAGTAAAAGTAAGCCCTTGATGCTTATGCAACGCGATTACCTGCCACTTTTTCGCTGAAATAAGATTCCCTGCCAACTGAAACGCTATATACAGGACGATAAAAACCGGAGAAACATCCTTGAGCTTCTCAAGCACGATCGTCCAATTCACTTTTTCGGCCAGCCAGACAAGCAACCCGAAGCCGATACCGAACTTTATCAGCATTATCCAGAATTTCTTCGTTCTTCCCATATTTCGCCAGTATACCTCGCCTCGAAATCCCCCGCAATCAAGACTTTTCCAAGAAAAGGAAAAGCCGGTATACTGGAATCAAGGAAACGAATGGTTCCCTGGTTGTTTTGTGCATATCCATACCCATATGTATTCAGAGATCTCTGTCATCATCCCCTGTCACAAAGAAGCGGCCGTTATCCGAGAAACCTTGTTGGCCGTCGATGCATTTCTAAAACCCCGCTTCACACGGTTCGAGATCCTTGTCGTGACAGACGGCAGTCCCGACGAAACGATCACCGTCATCAAAAAAGTCCAGACGGAACATCCTGCCATTCCGATCACCCTTTTCTCATTCGAAAAAAACCTCGGCAAAGGCGCTGCCGTCAGAACCGGCATCCTGAAAAGTTCCTACGATCCGATACTTTTCCTGGACGCAGATTTGACCATTTCGATCACCGAGCTCGAGGCTTTCATTTCCGCCCTGAAAAACAATGTCGATATCGTCATCGCCTCCCGACTTCTTTCCGGATCGCACTTCGAAGAACCCTCTCCCTGGCATCGCATTCTGATGGCCCGTATCTTCCATTTGCTCCAGATATTCATCCTCGGAAACTTCGAATTCCCCGACACTCAATGCGGATTCAAGTTGTTCCGGCGTTCCGCAGCTCTCAATCTGTTCCGCAAGGCCACCATACACCGGTTTGCTTTCGATGCGGAAATCCTTTTTCTCGCCCGGAAAAACAACTATAAAATCACCACGCTTCCCGTCATCATCAAACGGGATCCGCGCAATACCAATGTCCGCATCATCCACGATTCCCTCAACATGATCTTCGCCCTCTTCAAGATCCGACTCAATCAACTCTCTGGACGCTACCGCAGATGATTACGCATCACCTGCTCGGAAAAGTTTCTTCCGAATACGCAACATGATATTCTACATTACTCTTCACGACCTATGAAAATACTCGTCACCGGCGGAGCCGGATTTATCGGATCACACACCGTCATCGAGTTGGCTCAGGCCGGACACACCCCGATCATCCTCGATAACTTTTCCAATTCGCAGCCATCAGTACTCGACGGCGTCGAAAGCATACTCGGGTACCGCCCGACGCTCCATATCGGAGACTGCGCGAATCCGGTATTCCTTACCTCAGTCTTCGAACGGGAGCATATCGACGGAATCATTCACTTCGCCGCACTCAAGGCCGTCGGAGAATCCCTCGAACAACCGATCCGCTACTACCGGAACAACATCGGATCCCTAATCGACATCCTCGATATGGCGCTCCATCATGGTGTACGAGCTTTTGTTTTTTCTTCTTCTGCGACTGTATATGGCGACCCGGAGACTCTTCCAATTCCAGAAACCGCCCCGCGAAAACCGGCGACTTCACCCTACGGGAATACCAAACAGATCGGCGAAGATATCCTCCGCGATACGACGGTCATGGCAAACGGAATACTCCGTTCAGCTGCTCTCCGCTACTTCAACCCGATCGGCGCGCATCCTTCCGGACTCATCGGAGAACTGCCTCTCGGGACCCCGAACAATCTCGTTCCCTATCTCATGCAGACCGCTGCAGGAGCCAGAGCTCGTCTCACCGTCTTCGGGAATGACTACCCGACTCCGGATGGCACCGGAATCCGTGATTTCATCCACGTGGTCGACCTCGCCCAAGCACATATCGCAACTCTTGAATCCCTCTTCGCTGAACAAGAATCCACCGAAACGTTCACCATCTACAATATCGGCACCGGAAAGGGCACGAGCGTCAAAGAGCTTATCGAGACTTTCGAACGCGTCACCGGCATCACGGTCCCGTATATCATCGGTCCGCGCCGGCCGGGAGATATCGCGTCCTGCTATGCCGATCCACAGAAAATCAAAAAAGAGCTCGGATGGAAATTCGAACTCTCCGTTGCCAAAGCCCTCGAAGATGCCTGGCGCTGGCAAATGAACTCCCTGAAACGATAAAATCCTCAAACACCTCCTTCTGACCTATGCCTACTTCCGCTCCTGAAAAGAATGCCTGGATAATTATTCCCGCCTATAACGAAAGCGAGGTCATAGAAGATGTCATCGATGAAATTCGTCGCTCCGGGTATTCCCACATCATCGTCATTGATGATGGCTCAAAAGACGATACACAAAAACGAGCCCGACGGGCCGGAGTCATAGCCCTGAGACAGAGACTCAATCGCGGCAAAGGCGCCGCAACCAAGACCGGTATCGAAGCCGCCAAGCTTCTCGGAGCGGATATTATCGTCACACTCGACGGCGATGGACAGCACGATCCACACGACATATCTGCCCTCATCCGTCCGATCCTTCAAAACCGCTTCGATGTCGTCCTCGGTTCGCGATTGATCAACCCGAAAGGCATGCCCAAATACAAAATCATACATAACAAGATCAGTAATCTGCTCGTCTGGTACTTCTACGGACTCTATGTGACCGACAGCCAATCAGGATTCCGGGCCTACTCGCGCCACGCCGCTGAGGTCATCAACACGAGTACGGACCGGTACGAATATGACAGCGAGGTCATTCGCGAGATTTACCGCTATAAGCTACGATATACGGAGGTTCCCATTGCCGTCAGATATACCGACTATTCTACGGGAAAACTCCACAAACAAAACCTGTGGAACGGTATCAAGACTCTCTATCGAATGATCTGGCGTATTATCCATTAAAAAACAGGGTCATGGAACTCAAACTCTATCAGATTGTCATCGGGATCATCGCCATCTTCATGATCCATCAGGGAGGAAAGGATTATCTTCGCGGAGGAAATAACCAAACCTTCATCAAATTTTTCGTTCGGGTCGTCGTCTGGGGTGGAATGACCGCTATCGTCATCTTCCCAAATCTCACTAATCTCACCGCCGAAATCATCGGCATCCAGGACAATGTCAACGCCGCGATTCTTGCCGGATTCATTCTCGTCTTCCTGATGGTATTTAAACTCCTCTCAGCTATCGAACGCCTCGAACAACAGATTTCCATTCTGACAAGAAAAGACGCTCTCTTGGAAATCGAACAACCGGATAGGAAAAACACCGAATGAACTACAGTCGAACCGAATGGATTTTCCGAGCGAATATCCTCCTCTTCACCTTTCTCATACCGATTCTCTTCGGGCTCCCACTGTCCGATGACTCCCGATTTCTCCGGATCGGAATTTCAACCATTCTTCTCGCGACCATCTTCATCCTTCCAGCCGTCAATACCACGGCGATTTTTTCCCGAATCTTCAGATTCACTTTTGATACGGTCGAATTTCTCGCTGTGAGCATCACGTTCGCGCTTCTTTTCGTCCCACTCACCTTGTGTATAGAAGCCGATGTTCTCAATATCCTTTCCCGCGAACTCCCCCTTATGAACGCCCTCGCTTCCTTCGCCGCACTCGCACTACTCTACGGAAAAAACGGTCTACTGCACCAGAATACCATTCCACCGACGGCCGCTGATACCAGCTATCCCTTCCGAAACGCCCTACTGGCATCACTGCTTATCATAATCGGGACAACCATCGGTATCGTCACAGCCTACTACCCACTCCCCGATCTTGATCCCTACTACTGGGTGACCGTTTTTCAAGACCAGTTCGCCAAAGGAATCATTTCTTCGCTCTCATCGTACCGCCCCCTCTTCTCATCCCTCACCTACCTCTTCACCCAGTCGGCCGGTGTCGACCTCTATGCCTTCTTCAAATATCTTATCCCATTCTTCACGCTTGCTCCGCTCATCCCGGCCATTCTCATTGCCCGTCGGTTTTCAGGATTCGTTCCACAACTCATCATCTTTTTGATTCCACTCGTAAACGCCTCATTCTTTCTCTATACGACACTCCCCATCCCGCAATCGATCTTCAACTCGTTACTTATCATCGCGATATTTTTCACGCTTCACGCGCTCCTTTCCGGAAAGAAACTCTACTTCCATCTCACCGGAAGCATCCTCCTTTTCGGATTCTTCTTCCATGAAATGGCGGCCATTCCCTTCGTCGCCTGGCTCACAGCACTCGTGACAACCGAGAGAAATACTCTATTTCGATTCGCGAAACGAAACAGGCTCGCGACGGGACTGGTCTTTGCGATTATCCTTTCCAATTTTTCACTCCTTTCCCCGATCTTCGCCTTCACGACCGACTGGACTGCGAGGGTCGTCGCGCTTATCACACAGTCGCACGCAAACCTCCTCTTTCCTGCCCAATACACAAATATCGACGGCAATAACGTCGGTTGGCAAGGGTTTTTCGGTGTCATGCAATACTATATCTATTACTTCGGACCGGCTTCCGTGCTCATCGTCCTTTTCCTTCCGTTCATATTCCGAAGTACGATCATCCGTTCCTGCTTCAAAAAACAAGAGTTCATCTTTCTTCTCCTCTCTCTCACGCTCTTCTTCCTGATAAGCGATATCCTCCCACGATTCTTCAATATCGCATTGCTCCCCGAACGCGCTCTCGGATTCGTCAGTCTTTTCCTGCTCGCCTTCACCCCATTCCTCCTTATCGCGCTCCGTGACCAAGCAACGACATCCCGGTACCGTTTCATTCCGCATGTTCTCCTCATCGCCCTCTTCATCAATCTCGGAGGTGCGCTGTATATCAACAGCCTCAAAACATACCTCATTACGCCAGCTCAGATCAGATCCGCGGAGTGGATCCGGGCAAATCTGCCGCAAAAACATACCGTCTTTTCGAACGATCATCATCGCCTTCTGACATTCTATGCCAATGCGAACGTAGTCGAAATCGAGGATTCCCTGTTTTACTCCGATACGTATATTCCCGAAAAATACCTTTTCGGTCAGGCCCCGAAAGAAGCTAGCCACTCAAATGTTATCCGAATGCAACTCAGTGATATTTCGGACTCTCTTGCCGATCTTGCCAATAAACAGACACCTTTCGAAAAAGATTTTCTTATCTCCGTTCAAAACGAATCTGATCGGCTCGAAAAAACCATCAATTCTATCAAAGAAGAGATTGCACGTACGGATACAAGTGACACGACTCCGGCAAAGCAGTATATTTATTTCGCGGCCCCAAGCGACAAGAATCCCTACGCGCACCGACCATACACGAAGACACCGGAACGAATAACCGGACCATTCATTTTTGATCAGTTCCCGGAACGCTTCAACCTCATATATTCGGACCAAGAGAATGACATCTACCTATGGGAAATACTCTGAAAATCCTCGTCTTCTCACCCTTCTACCCACCGCACATCGGCGGACTCGAGTCCCATGCCGATGAATTCAACCGGAACATCGCGCGACATGGAGTCGATGTCACCGTCTTCACCCCGCACCTTCCCACCGATGCGCCGGAAACGGAAATCATCCAAGGGAATATCCGTATCATCCGCTTCCCCGCCTGGGAACCGATACACAACTATCCGCTCCCGAAATATGCCCCGTTCTTCCTTACTTCGAAGTTCTTCCGGATTTTTTTATCACTCCGTGAAGAAAGACCGGATATCATCATTTCCCGGACACGGTTCTTTGCCACCTCGCTCTTCGCGCTCGCATACGCGAAAGCACAAGGCCTTCCACTGGTCCACATCGAGCACGGATCGGACTACGCAAGCTTCAACGGCAGCTGGAAGACGTTCCTCGGAAAATGCTACGATCACGTATTCGGATGGATGGTTCTTCGATTCGCTGACCGAGTCATCGCGAACTCACAGGCGTCTGCCAAATTCGTGAAAAAACTTTCCGGACGAGACGCCATAGTCATCTACCGGGGCACCAAAACTCAAATCATCGAACAATGCGACCCCAATCAAAAAATGGCCGAGGCATACCAAGGGAAAACTATCATCGCCTTTATCGGAAGGCTGATCGACGGCAAAGGAACACGCGATCTCATCATCGCCCTCGCCCGACTCAAGAGGACAGACATCATCACCTTCATCATCGGCGGCGGTCCGGAAGAAACGCATCTCAAGAAAATGACTACGAAACACCGTCTCGAAAACCAGGTGATTTTCTTCGGAAACCTCCCCTTCGAAAAAGCCCTCGGTGTCCTGAAAACCGCGGATATCGTCGTGAACCCGAGCTATACCGAAGGACTGCCGACTTCCGTCACCGAAGCCGCCCTCTGCCGCAAGGCGATCATCGCTACCGATGTCGGAGGTACCCGGGAAGTGATTTCCGGTTCCGGCGACGGATTCCTGATACCGCCCAGACGACCCGAGCTCATCGCGGAAAAGATCGGATACCTTCTCGATCATCCCAACGAACGCGAACGGCTCGGAAAGAATGCTTACGCCGAAGTATCCGAGAAATTCTCCTGGGACCGTGCTTCCGACCACTATATTGAAATTCTTTCCGAACTCGTTGAAGGTAAGAAGAAATACCATTAACTGCTTCACCGATATGTGTGGAATCACTGGAAAAATCTCCTTTTCAGACAAAAGTATCTCACCCCAAGACATTGAGGCAATGAATGATGCTATCCGGCATCGCGGCCCCGACGATGGAGGCACCTATATCTCCCCTGACCGGAAAGTCGGCCTCGGCCACCGGCGTCTCTCTATCATCGATCTCTCACCCCTCGGACATCAGCCGATGCGCTACCTCAATCGCTATGAAATCGTATTCAATGGCGAAATCTACAATTTCCAAGAAAAACGCGACGCTCTCGAAAAGGACGGATATACCTTCACCTCGCATTCCGACACCGAAGTCATTCTCGCGCTCTACGATCAGTATCGGGAAAAATGTCTGGACCATCTGCGCGGGATGTTCGCTTTCGCCGTCTACGACGAACAGGAACAAACGCTTTTCTGCGCCCGGGACCGGGTCGGGAAAAAGCCTTTCAAATACTACCTCGATGACCATGTCTTTCTCTTCGCCTCGGAGCTCAAAGCCGTCCTCACTCAACCCGAGTACCGGAAAGAGCCGGATTACCTGGCCATCCATCACTATCTGACCCTCCAATACGTACCCGCCCCGCTCACCGGCTTCGTCGGCATCAAGAAACTCGAACCCGCCCACTCCCTCACCATCGACCTCAAGACCAAAACCGTCAGGAAAGAACGCTACTGGAAGCTCGATTATTCCCGTAAACTCCGTCTCTCGGAAGCTGAGTGGAAAAAGCGCCTCATCGTGAAGCTCGAAGAATCGGTCAAGCTCCGGATGATTGCCGACGTACCAATCGGAGCCTTTCTTTCCGGCGGCATCGACTCGAGCGCCATCGTCGCTCTCATGGTGAAAAATTCCGAAGCTCCGATCAAGACATTCTCCATCGGATTCGAAGAAGAGAAATACAATGAGCTCAGATACGCGAGAATCATCGCGGAAAAGTTCAAAACCGAACATACGGAATTCATCGTCAAACCCGATGCCATCGAACTCCTTCCGATGCTGGTACACCAATATGAAGAGCCTTTTGCCGACTCGAGCGCTTTGCCGACCTACTACGTCTCCAAACTCACCCGGGATCATGTGACCGTGGCACTCAATGGCGATGGCGGGGATGAGAATTTCGCCGGCTACACCCGCTACTCCGCCTTTCAGTTCTCAATACTGCTCGACCGCCTCGGTTGGCTCAACCAGCTCATCGGCGTACCTGTCACCCGACTTCTAGCACGATTCATCCGAAATACCTTTTTCGACCGTCTGCACCGGTTTTCCAAAAGCCTCTCCGATGATTATCGACGCCGCTACCTCTCCTACACGGCCTACTTTACCAACGAACAGAAGACAGCTCTGTACACGAAGCAGTTCCGAGAAAAGATGCGAGGCCAGGACACCTACGCCGTCATCGCTTCGCGTTTCCAAGAATCAGGATCGAAAAACCGGACCGAGCAGGCGGTCTACGCGGATTTCGTCACCTATCTCCCCGAAGACCTCTTGACCAAAGTCGATATCGCCACTATGACTGTCGCTCTGGAAGGCCGGTCGCCATTCTTGGACCATGAGCTCCTGGAGCTTTCCGCTCGGATTCCATTCAGTCTCAAGCTCAAAGGTCTGAACAATAAAAAATATATCCTCAAAGAAGCACTCCGCGGAATCGTCCCAGACGAGGTCATGTTCCGCCCCAAGATGGGCTTCGGCGTTCCGATCGCCCATTGGTTCCGAGGGGAACTCAAAGACTATGCACGAGAGAAGCTCCTCGACGGCCAGCTCGTGAAACGGAATCTTTTCAAACGCTCAGCCATCGAAAACATCCTTCACACCCATGCATCCACCGACGTCAACTTTTCCCCGCATATCTGGGCCCTTCTGACCCTGGAGCTCTGGTTTGAAGAGTTTTTCAATGAAAAAATGCCATGCCAAAAAAAATAATCCTCCATCTTATCACCGGACTTGGAGTTGGTGGAACAGAAACCTCACTCCTCCAGTTACTCCCGGAAATGCAGACCCACTACAATAACCACGTTTGCTGTATCATGGGGAAAGGACTCACCGGAAAAAAACTTGAAGAAAAAGGTATTCCGGTACACTATCTCCTTCTAAGAAACCCATTCGATATCGGCTGCATTTTCCGATTCAGAAGAATCATTACGTCAATAAGACCCGACATTCTCATAACCTACCTCATTCACGCAGACCTCTTCGGCAGGATATTCGGCAAGCTCTTCGGAATAAGAAAAATTGTCTGCAGTGAACGAGGATCTCTCCTTCAGTGGGAATTCCTTCGATTTTTCGATCGACTCACCAGCTCATTTGTGGACAAGTACACCGTACAGACTTTCGTGGCAAAACAGGAACTCATACGGAAACTCCATATACCCGAAGATTCGGTTCAAATCATACCCAACCCGATAGACACCTCCGAATACGATTTCAAAATGAATACGGAAATAAAAAAGGGTTCACTTGGAATAGATAAGAACGATACCAACATCATCTGTGTAAGCAACCTTAGGCAAGGAAAAGGCCATGAATATCTCCTTGAGGCCTTTGAGGAGGTATACAAAAAACACACCGGCATCAATCTTCTTCTGGCTGGTGACGGAGAAAAAATGGATTCACTAAAAAAACAAGCATCGAAATATGTATCGAAAAAAAATATCCACTTCCTCGGAAAGCGTGATGACATCAAGGAGCTCCTGAAAATAAGCGACATCTTCGTTCTTCCAACACTCGCCGAAGGAATGAGTAACGCCATCATGGAAGCCATGGCCTCAAGAGTCCCTATCGTTACAACCAACATACCAGCGAACAAAATGCTTTTGCAAGATCCCCAATGTGGTATTCTTGTGGAACCAGGGAGCGGGAAAGAACTCGCCAGAGCGTTATCAAATATCATTCGGGACCCAAAAAGCACCCAGAAGCTCCTGGAAAATGCCTACTCGGTAGTCCTCAGAAAGCACGATATGCGGTCCATCAAAAAACTCTGGGTAACACTGATATCGAAATTATGAAATGCGCCATTCTCGTATCCCTCTATAACGCCGAGAAAACTCTTGATAGAACCTTCGAAAGTCTTCGAGCGCAAACCTGGCAGGATTTCCGAATCATCGCCATCGATGATTGTTCAAAAGATGGTACATCAGTTCTGCTCAAGAAATGGCAGGGACAATTTGGCAAGGAAAAATTTCTCCTCATCGACAACGAACAGAACATTGGACTCACGAAGTCTCTCAACAAAGGGCTCGACCAGATTACTGAACCCTATACAGCAAGAATCGACGCCGATGACCGATGGGACGCGACCAAGCTCGAGAAACAGATCACCTATCTCGAACAACACCCAAAGTGTGGCCTACTCGGAACCTGGTATACCAACATCTCACCAAAAGGTGAAAATAAAAATACTCCACCGACAACGGATACCGAAATCAGGAAGTCCATCTTCCAAAAAAATCCATTCGCCCACAGCTGCGTCATCTTTAGAACGGGTCTCGTCAAACAAATAGGGAGATACGACGAGTCTGTCCGTTACGGACAGGATTATGACCTCTGGCTCAGACTCTTCCCGAAAACAACATTCATGAATATTCCGGAGTTTCTTTGCTTTCGCAATACCGAAGGAACCCTGACATCGAGCGGAAAGAATCAACGTTCCCAGATGCTTCAATGTGTCAAAACTCAACTCAAATATCTCAACCTCTACGATCGTCCTTGGAAAGAATACCGATTCATCATCGAGCCGCTCGTCGTCGCACTCGCTCCGGAATGGCTGCGAAAGCTCAAGCGGAAAATTCTCTGAAAATATGGATATTTTTCTTCCATTCAAAATCAAGGACATCGGCGGAACGGCGACTTTCGCACGAAAGTTTACCTACTCCATCCAAAAAAACGGGTTAAAAATCTCACATGACTTTTCATTCAGTTTCGATGTCCTCTTTATCATCGCCGACTGCCCAATCTGGTATCCTCTCATCGCAAAACTCCTCCGAAAAAAGATCGTCCAGCGCCTCGACGGCGTATATCACCCTGCCACTCCCGCCGGAAAATGGTATCCGCTCTATAATCTGAAAATGCAGATCATCCATAATTTCCTCGCTGATGTAGTTATCTACCAGAGCGAATTCAGCAAGCTTTCCTGTGAAACGTTCCTCGGAAAAACAGGCGCCCTTCAAACTGCCATCATCTACAACGGCGTCGACACAGATAAGATACCAAAAAAAACAATCCCTCGACCCGGGGATCCTTTCCCGATACGGCTCATCACCTATGCTAAATTCCGCAGACACGATCAGATCGAGCCGATCATCGAATCAGTAAAGCTCCTTGACCCGAAAAGATTCACTCTGGATATTTATGGATCGTATACCGATAATCTGGCAAGTCTCTTCAAAAACCTCCCCGAGAATATTCTCTTCCAAGGAAAAAAATCGAATGAGGACCTACTAAAGACACTCTGCCGATACGACATCTTTCTCTTCTCAGACCAATCCGCCTGCCCCAACAGCGTCCTTGAGGCCCTGGCTGCCGGCCTGCCTGTCGTCGCCTTTGACCGTGGTAGTATTTCGGAACTCATCAAACCGGGATATAATGGGGAAATAACAGGCGTAAAAGAAGGTACTGACCCCTTTTTAGATAAATTTCCATTTGATATCAGGAGCTACCAAAGCTTTTCAGAGAAAATCAAAAAAATAAACACGGATATGGCAAGCTACTCGAAAAACTCCAAGGATAGTTCGATGTTAAATTTCAATCTACAGGAATTAGTTAAAAAGTATACCAATATAATGCGATAAGCCATGAAAACCCTCATCAGATTCCTCTGCAATACACACAGCTTCATCTACTTTCTCATCGGGCAACTTGCAACACGATCGAACCAAGGAATAAACCCGAAACATGAGATTATGAAATACCATGACTTCTTCGTGGAAAACGTCTCCAGTGAGGCAACGGTATTAGACATCGGCTGTGGTAACGGAATGGTCGCATACGATGTATCTCAGAAAGCGAAAGAGGTTATCGGGATAGATTTTTCATCCAAAAGCATACGTAAGGCGGAAAAGACATACCCCCGAGAGAACCTCCGATTCATCATCGGAGACGCGACCACGTTTAAGTTCCAAAAAAAATTCGATGCCATAATACTCAGCAATGTCCTTGAGCATATCCAAAAAAGAGTCGATTTCTTAAAAAAAATCAGTGGTCTTTCGAGCACCCTTCTCGTAAGGGTTCCCATGATAAACAGAGACTGGCTCACTCTCTACAAAAAAGAAATTGGGGCGAATTGGCGTCTGGATAAAACCCACTACGTCGAATATACCCTCGACTCTTTCAAAAAAGAGCTCGGACAAGCTGGATTGAAAATAAAAAGCCACTCGGTACAGTTTGGGGAAATTTGGGCGATCGTTGAACATGAATAGATCAATACGGAAAAAACGAGTGGTATTCGTACTCTTAGGGGCATACCCTTTGTTTTCGGGTGACTCGAGCAAGCCATCCCACGGCGGTGCAGAAATAGACCTGTACAGTATAGCGAAAGGTATTGATAAAAATAGATTCGATGTCCATTTTATCGTCGGAGATTTCAAGCAGAAAAAGAAGATTTCTATCGATAGTATAACCCTCCATAGAGGGCAACCCATTGGAAATTCGACTATCCCGAAAGGAATCTGCAACTTTCTGAAATTGCTCGTTCTCATCGCAAAGATAAATCCGGACATAATCTTTTCGAAAGGAGTGAGCTGGCAGACGATCCAACTTATCCTCATAAAAAAGATTCTTCGAAAAAAACTCGTACTCAAAAGCTCTCACAAGAGAAACGTAGAAAGTAACTCTCTCGAAGGCAGTTTTTTTGGAAAATTATTCAAGAAACTCGTCAAAAATGTCGACGTCTTCATCTTGCAAAATACTGAGGACGAAAAAGTATTCAGGAAGACATTCCCTCGGTATGTGGGAACCCTTACCGCCATAAGAAATGCGCAAAACATCCATCCCTATACAGAAAGATTTCCGCCAAAGATGCTCCTATGGATCGGGCGATCGGAGGCGTTCAAGCAACCGGAAAAGTTCCTCGAAATAGCAGCTCTCTGCCCGAATTACAGATGCCTGATGATCATGCCGAATACAGATCACAAGATATTCGAGTCGATCAAAGTTTCCGCCGCACATATAAAAAATGTCGAGATTCTTGCTGGAGTTCCAAGGAACGAGATAGAAAGACACTATCAGGAAGCGATGTTTCTCGTGAGCACCTCAAAAAACGAGGGTTTTCCGAACGTTATCCTCGAATCAATGAAAAATGGAACTCCTATCGTTTCCTCCCTAGATTACGACGGGATCATACGAGAAAATTACTGCGGATTCATCTCAGAGAACAAGTTCGAAACATCGAAGTTCATAAATGAATCGACTCGGGAGCAGTGGGTGGCCATGTCAAAAAACGCCTATAGGTTTTCAAGAGAGAATTTCGACATAGAAAAAATAGTCGGAAAATACGAAAAACTCTTTCTTTGATTCCCTTTACAAGAAAAATCCTTCGGATCTGAGTTTTTTCAACATATACTCAGCGCGAAGCCAATCATATTCGGTATCGATATCGATCGACCTTTCACCAGGGACAACATATCCAACCGTACTACCGCCGAAAATCATCCCCTGATTCATCAGCACATCCCTCTTTACCGCGTATACGGCAGAACTCCTCTTGTATGCCTTTGGCAAGTCCTGGCGGCGGACTCCTTCCGGTTCAGAAAGACAATAAGGAAGCACTTGATCCCCTTCCA
>CAYMZY010000009.1:22376-30960 GCA_964395165.1 uncultured Bdellovibrionales bacterium
CGGCGGACTCCTTCCGGTTCAGAAAGACAATAAGGAAGCACTTGATCCCCTTCCATTTTCTTTATCTTGATGGGATGATCCCCATCAAGCTCCATCATACTGACTCCGCTGTCTGCACCCGATTCCATCAACACCTTCAAAGTTTCATCGATATCTTCAACCAGTCTGAATGGTGAAGTCGGCTGCAGGATAACGACATAATCAAAAAAAATACCAAGCTGCTCCTCCATAAAGCCTACCGCGTGCTTCATTACATCCGCATGAACCACGGTATCGCTGGCAAGCTCAACGGGCCGCATAAATGGAACGTCCGCGCCGAACCCTTTCGCCATATCCGCAATTTCCTCATCGTCAGTCGAAACAATAAGATGAGAGATGAGATCGCTCTGCTTTGCAACTTCAATACTGTAGGCGATAAGAGGTCTTCCGCCCAAATCTTTTATGTTTTTTCTTGGAACACCTTTCGAGCCTCCACGGGCCGTAATAACAGCCAATATTCTCTTGTCCATAGCACCGCTTCGTATCTAAAAATCAAATGCCTCACGAAAAAGCTTATTCGGAATCGATGAAAAGTTTTTGCGTATAAAGGTCCGTTTTTGCCAAAGTGGTCGCGATTTCCCTACCTGTATCGTTTGAAACATACAGGCGGGAAGATGGATATCTACCATTACCTAATTGTTTCCTGATAACCTCATATATCTCATCGGAATCGTTACCGCAATCCAGCACATTCTCTGCTCGCAATCGGTTATTCTGTCGAGACCCGACATTCACCACGGGAATTCCCAAATAAGAGCATTCCTTGATCCCAGCCGAGGAATTCCCGATAAGACACTCGGTTTTCGTAAGAAGCGATAAAAACTGACGTGGCGGAAGATATCGAAGGAACTTCACTTTATGATTGACTGTCTTTTCCTTGAACATACGCAACTCATGCGAAATGTACTCCGCACCGGCATCAAAGTTCGGCCAGAACCATACAACTGGCATATCAAGCCTCTGAACGGCGGACAAGAGCTTCTTTGTATTTTCCGATAAGCTTCCCAGCTCGGTATTAACCGGATGGTACATCACCATCACGTATTTCTCATCCAGACTGAACTGTGTTCCGCTTCCAGCCTGATCAAAAGCCGCCTCATCGATGGTATCTATCCCCTGTTTCTCCGCCTGTAAAATCACCTCAATATCAGGACTCCCGAAATTAAAGACATAACGGGCATCCTCACCCATCCGAAGGATTCTTTCTCGCGCCGGTTCGTTGGTAGCAAAATGGATATGAGCGAGCTTCGTTATAGCGTGCCGAACTGATTCATCCAGGGTTCCACTTATATCTCCACCCTCGATATGAGCGATCGGGATATTCATATAAGCGGCAGCGACGGCAGCGGCCAGAACTTCGAACCTATCCCCGCGAACCACCATAAGGTCCGGCTGGATATCATGAAAAATGGAAGAGAATTCCACAATACCCAACCCTATGGTTTTCGCTTTGACAATAGGATGGTCACCATCGACATTAAAGTAAGCTTCGTGAATATTTCCAAAACCGTCATTTTCAAGAATCCTTCTCACGTTGAAAGTGTGGGATGCATATTTATCCGAGAGGACAACCCCTCCGAGGACGATATGCAAATCAACATCCTCTCGGTTCTTCAGCTCTTCCAAAATCAAAAAATTCCGACTGTAATGGATAAAGCTGGTAACAATGAAACAGATTTTCCGCTTCTGAAGATTGTTCATACTAGTCATTCTTTCCTAGTCTTCCAGTATACTTCATTCGGGTCAACCTTTCTTCCGGAAGCATCCCCAGCGCACCATCACCAAGAGCGATCACGTATTTGTCACGCCAATCACACATCTCCTTGAAGACAGAGGGTTCGCTAGCGATCATATGGGTCGTAATCGGCTTCATCCCTTTTCCTACCGTATGAGGAATCTGCTCCATACCCTTATCCAAGGTGAAATGCTTTTCAATATAGTCCACTCCCATTCCCATGGCAAATACAGCTGCCTCGATACCCTCCGTATGATCTGAATACCCCACAGAATCAGCCACCCCCTTAAGCCATAAGAGCTTTTGCATATTCGCCTTTTCAAGAGGACACGGATAAACCGAAACGCAATGCATGATCGTATATTTGCCTGTCTTCAAGATATCGATCGCTTTCAGCATCTCTTCCTTTTCGGACATTCCGGTTGAAACGATCACTTCTTCGAAATTTTCCCGGATACCCTTAAGAAAATTCACGTGTTTCAAGTCGGTGCTCGCGATCTTAATACTCTTCAAACCAAGCTCCTTGAGAAAAGAAATTCGACCGGTATCATAGCAGGTGGTTGCAAACTCCACTCCGACCTTCTCGCATTCCTCCTTGAGGATATAATGCGCTTCATCAGACAGTTCAAGTGACGCATACCGAGCCTTGTCCGAGTCATTCTCATCGACATTCTTGCTCTGCCAAGACTGAAACTTGACGATATCGACACCCGTCTCAGCAGCAGAACGTACCATTCTCTTAGCGAGCTCGATATCCCCATTGTGAGAAGAAGCGATTTCCGCAATAATCCTAGGCCTCATACTTTTTTCCGTTACATTCACAGATAAGATATATGCTCTCATCAATCTTCTCTCCCTTATAGAGAGGATAAAACTTCACTTCCTCAAAAAAGTTCTTAAGAAACATTCCCAGGCTCAGCCTGCTGAAAAAATTCCGATGGTCAAACCACCTCCAACGGCTTCTACCGAGCTTTTCATATTTCTTGCCCGGGAAACGGTTCGGAACGCTCATGAAGAAGTTCCCATCCTTTTTCACGAACTTATAAAGATTCTGAAAAACAGGGAGCATATCTTGAGGTGCCAGATGCTCGAAGATTTCATAGGCGCATACCGAATCAAACTGCCCATACTTTTGAGGGATCCTTTCTGTTGCTGAATGAAGCAAAGCGACTTTTCTTGCTGTCTCCTTGCTTATTTCACCTCTCTTCAGAAGGTCCTTCAACAATGCCCTTCCATCCTCGATGGCTGACTTACGAATATCCACACCGAGCACTTTTTTTACCTGAGGAAGCTCAGCTATCTTAATACTCACGGTTCCATCGCTACACCCGACCTCAAGAACCGAGTCTCCGTAAGGAAACCCTTTCACTAGATCGATCCTCCGAATATCATCCTGGAGCATATCCTTCACTTCGGCATCCACCTCATCCTGATAATAGACACGTTTAATCTGGTCCTTATATTTTTCGGCGCTCTCCATTTGCTTTTCAGAATCCCAGAGGTAGCTCTCCACCACGACAGGATAGGCGTTTCCGGAAGAGAATTCCTTCTTCTGAGAAAAAGTCTTGATGACTTCGCCATTCTTACCCAACAGCACGACAGCAGATACGGACATACACTATAAAGGTTACAGACTTAAGAGCTTCAAAACGAACATGGCCACCCTTTCCCCCGACTTTCCATCGGTCTTCCAGCATTGCTGTTTCACCATAGAGTCTCTTCCAGCCCTATCGATCTCGGGTCTTTCAAGATAGCCGTTTACCCAGTATATCAGGTCTTCCTGATTGTATACCAACCTCACTCCCCGGGTGTCTAAAATCTTTTTGTAATGGGTCATCTCATAGTAATCGTTGATACGGCCATGCGCGTCATCATCCTCCTTAAAGCATATATTGATGACCGGCTTATCAAAAAAAGCCGCGTCGATCGACATGGAAGATGGAGGGCAGACAACCAGGGAGCTGTAGAACAAGGTGTCAAGCAGGCGTTGCGCATCGTACGAATTCATATCCCAATCCAATCCCCTTTCATTTCCGAATCGTCTTCCTGGCCTTTCGAAGATAAGACCTTCCTCGCTCTTCAATCCATCCAACTCGACATCATCATTGGGAGGGAAGCGGACGATAATCTGGATATCCTTCGGTATGAGACCTTTTTCCCGAATACTCAAAAGAAGGTTGATATACTTGACATCCAAAGAACTAAAGGACTTCCCTAGAGGACAAAAAAGCAGCAAACGGCTACCCAGGTCTGCTCCTATCGCCTTGAAAAAAACGTTCTTGCTGCTCGGTCCTGAAAAAACAAAGTTATCGAAATGCGGAATTCCGGTCACGATAACATCGCCAGGAGACATATCCAGATACTTGATCGCATCATTCTTTATGAGTTCGTTATGGACAACCAGCTTGTCAGGGAGCAATCTCACCATGCCTCGAGAGGTGATCTTATCCCAAGAATTAATAAGCCCTACGCTGCGTACATTCCTTCTCCTAGCTTCACGCAAAAGAGATATCTCCTCATCTCCGAAAAGATGGGCCAAAAAAACAAGTTCCGGCTCATACCTATCAAAAAGATACCGGGACCCGTCATCCTGGACAAGCACGCGATCAAGGAAACGGATCACCTTCCTCGTCGGGCGATTGGCAAGAACTCGATTAATGACCCATTCAAAAAAATACCTTACCGGGCGATCCGGGCGAAACAATTGCCGACGCTTGATATCCATTGTCTCGGTCCGTACCAGGTGTTTCTTGAGCGATGAGAAAAATCTTCCGAGAAAAGATTGCCTCGGAAGTCCGACAACCTCATAGATGATGTTATCTCCATAAAATTCAGCTCCGAAATATTCCTTCTTCACCTGATCCGAAACGAGTAGAACGATACGGATATCCGGGTGCCTCCGCAAACCGGAAAAAATCCCCGTCCGTAATATATTTTTGGCTTCTACGCCCTGAAATATGGGAATGAGAATGGTTTTTTTCATATGCTAAAATATGTGACCCACCTTTATCTTGAGAAGCTCTACCCACTTCCGAAGAAATATTTTATCATATTCGTCGAGAACGAACAGGCCTCGGAGAGAGAATCTTAAGTCCGGTCTGTTCTTCAAAAGAAAGGCGTAAGACAAGAGAAATACCGCGATCTGGGTAAAAAGAAATTCTCCCGCTATTCCGTATAATCCGAAACGAGGAGCCAGGAGAACGGAAAAAAATACAGTGGAAACAAGACCGGCCAAAGCGGTGAAAAAAAGCTCCTTTTGCCTCCTCAGAGAATAAAGGATCTGACCAGTAATCGTAGAAATACCAAAAAAAAGCATCGAAATAGAAATGATATAAAAATAAGGCAGAGAAAGACCGTACTTCGGAAAGAAGAAATGAATAGCAAGAGGAACTGCCACTGTGCCCGAAATAAAGATGCCTACAAAGATATAGGTGATGTACCTCCCGCCCCTTATCACGATTGCCTTCATTTTCTCCTCACTGCCTAGCTCTCGAGGCAGATACACCTTGAGTGAATTGAAGGAAATAAGACTCTTAAGACTTCCCAAAAAACTCACGGCCACACTGAAAATAGCTACCGCTTCTACTCCCAAGAACCACTTTATGAGCCATGGACGGATATTCTGAGAAAAGTTCAACAAATAATAACGCGCTACGGTCCATCCCCCGCACCGTTTCATCAAAAGCCACAGGAGAGAGCCCGTCTTTCCGCACATTCCGTCGTCTTCCTCTTTTTTGACATATCCGCGTATGACAGCAGGAAGCATAAAAGGAATGACCAAAAGATGCGTAAAGACGGAGAGAAAGAGAAGCTCGGTCACTCCGAATTCACGATACCTGTAAAGAAGAAAAATGAGGACAAGTTTGATTCCCTCATACGCAAAAGTATAAAAAGAGGAGAGAAAAAAGTTCAGCCTATACTGAAGAAAGATAATGATGAGAGACTTAATATTCTCGATAAGAAAAAGGAAAGAGATGATCCGAATCCACACGGCGATATCCTCACCGTAATATGTACTGATAAGGTCAGCCAAAAAGAATACGCTCGTTGTCAAAATGCCTCCAACTATGAGTTTCGCCCATACATACTCCCGGAAGACGCTCTTCGATTTTTCAGAACACTTTTCTCCATGACACACGTTCATTTCATTGAGAACCAGGTTATCAAGAAAGTTTATGGAAAACCCGGATACCATTCCCTGGAAAGAGATGACGAGCTTGTATATACCGAATTCATAAAAACTCAGAATACCGATAGTAACGAAAGAATTCACAAGAGTGAGCGGCTTCGTTGCGAGGAGAAAAAAACTATTCACGACCTCTCCCATGACCAACTTTTTATAGAACTCATTTGCCATCTTCTTTTCTCAAGAAATCAACCAGAAAATCGACAAGCCTTTTCGATGAATTCCCATCTGCTTTGTAGCACTGCTGAGAGACAAGCATCGCACGCCCATCTCTTCTGTATGCAGTATCATTCAGACACCGGTTTGCCTCATCAATGAGCTCTTTCTCGCTCCTTACAACAGAAACAGCTCCAGTTTCCAACACGGGCCTATAGTGGTCACGACTGTAATAACGAAGGATGGACCTGCTCAAGGGAAGTTGATTATAACCATCAAATCCCAAGGATATGACCGGTCGGTCAATAACTGAGGCGTCGATAGCCATTGTCGATGCGACGTTTATCACCATACAGCTGTGAAAGATCGAGTTGTACCAATGCGCAATATCGTCTTTTTCGAAAACCCAGTTCCTGTACCCGTCCGTCAAATATGAGAATGGTCTTCCGATGGTTACGTGCGACAACTCATCGATTCCATCAAAGCTGCTTTCGTACTTAGGATGAAGCCGGACACAGATATGCAAGTCATCAGGCAATCTTCCGTCAGAAATCGCCTCATTCAACATGGAGAGATAGTCTCGATCATGCGGGCTGATTCGATCCCCGGAAGCAGAAAACAGCAGGACCCTTTTCGTGTGATCGATACCCATTTTCCCATAAAATTTCTCTCGTGGAATAAGCAATGAATCCCGGTATGCCGAAAGGTGATCAAACTGAGGGATTCCGGATACGAATATCCGATTCTCTGACATATCGTCAAAACGCATGGCCTCAGACTTCATGATCTCATTATGGACGATCAGGTAATCCGGATGGACACCCAAAAACGTTTTGCTTGTCAGGTTATCCCAACTCTTTATCATTTGAACACATGGAATCTCCTGTTTTTTCGCTTGTCGCAGCAACTTGTAATCAGCAGGGTTAATCGATGGAACAAAAACAAGATCGGGCCTTATTTTGATCAAAGCCGACTCGGCATAGCCCGAAGAACTTAGAAGCTTATACAGAAATCTCAGGAACGATCGCCACCAAAAATACCGACCGAAGTACCAACATATACGAAAGAAACCGTAGGCCCACATAGGTCTCTTCTGTCGCCCGTTTATACCTTTCCAGTAACTGTACTGTTCTTCCCAAACGGTATGACTATGGATGCTATTGTTCAAAATGTATGTAAGTGCGGCATCCACCCGCCCGATGGAATACGGCTCATAGAGAACCTTCACGGTAGATGAGGCATAACGGTCGGATAAGTATGCGAAGTATTCCCGGTCCGAGGAAATCAAAACGACCTCCAAATCCGTTTGTTGGAGCAAATACGTCCAAAAATCTGTTTTAAACAGATTCCTCTCCACCATTCCATCGGATACAGAGATAACAATCTTGCGCGGAGCCATCCGGATGATTTCGCTATTTATTACTTCTTCTCAAGCAGATATTCGACACAGGCCAACCCGTATCCGTTCAAAATTTTAGTACAAAAAATACCCTTGGGAGAAAAGTAGTTGACAATCTCATCCGGCCCAGCAAATTCATAAGGATATCCCCCGATCCAATCGATGATATTGTGATACCAACTCATACCACGCCGTTTAAAGGAACGCATCCTCCGGATCGGATTCTTCAAGGCCACAAAGGAATCCAAGACGAAATACACGCAATAACAGATGAAAATAAGATTCTTGCCGACAGGACCGGATCTATTATAAGACTTCTTTATCTTAAGCCAAAAGTTGGATGTTCCAATCCAGAAACTTCGACTCCGATTATAGATCGCCAAATAAAAAACTCCCGCCGGCGCAAGAAGCTCCGAAACGTTATCGAATGCCTCATACATGGCACCCGTGTGATGTAGAACCCCCCACGAATAAACAATATCGAAACTTCCAAGCGATCGGATAAAAACCGGATCCAGCGCTGAACCCTGATGCACCCTCCAGTTGTCTGGTTCTTTCAACTTTTTCCTCAATTGATGAACACACTCGATAGAATTATCGTCTACATCAACACTCACGACTTCTCTGGCACCGAGGGACATCGCCGCCAAAGAAAAGAGTCCGCTTCCGCAACCAATATCGACAAAGGTCTTTCCTTCGATTTTCTCCTTACCTCCCAAGAAATCAGTTAGCGAGTTTCGGGCAATCTCGAACCGTTCTTGGTCAAGAGCGGATTCGAGGAATCCCTTCCAATTCTTTCCAAAACTGAAATGATTCTTACCATTGTAGGTATTCTCGTAATAACCAGCCTCTTTATCCTGAGCCATATCATTTGTGAGTAATTTTCTTTACCTTAAGAGATTTTCATAAAAAATATGATTTTTAAAACCGCTCGAGAAATACCGCCGTCAACCAAAAAGCAATATACATCCTCTCGACAATACCATAAAAATGGCTTTTTACAGCCCTTATAGTATACTCTAAGTATGAACCTAAGACAAATTCCGACTCTGAGAATTATTTCCGGCCT
>CAYMZY010000010.1:0-30491 GCA_964395165.1 uncultured Bdellovibrionales bacterium
CAAGAAATACGCGAAGCAGACTCTGAAGAACGCGAAGGCATTGGAGACCGAACTCATGAAATCGGGCGCTCGGATGCTTTTCGGTGGGACGGAGAATCATATGGTGCTCGTCGATACAGTGGCAAGTTATGGCCTTTCTGGCAAAGAAGCTGAGACACGATTGGAAGACATCGGCATCACGGTGAACAAGAACGTCATTCCGGATGATACGCGTGGGCCACTCGATCCGTCAGGTATCCGTATTGGGGTGCCGGCGATCACGACTCGCGGGATGAAGGAGAAGGAAACCCGGTTGATTGCGCGTGCTATCGGGCGTATGCTGCAGGTATCGGCTGATGATGAGGGGTACGGGCGCTTGGCCACGGTGTTGCGGAAGGAAATCCGTCAGTTATGCAAACAGTTTCCGTTGTATCGGTAGCTTTGGATACCTGGGGTATTTTTTGGAGACGAAAGAAATACGGAGTGCGCGTCGTTTTATGGAACTGGTTCGCTCTTGAGAAGAGAGAGAAAAAAGATTTTTCTAATGCTTATGTTCCGACATGTCGCGAGGAAAAATCTTTTTTCTCTCTTTTCGGAGAACGAATTATTATATGACTGATTTTTCCTTATGAAAGGTATTATTCTTGCTGGTGGGACCGGGACTCGTCTTCTGCCGCTCACGGCGGTCACTTCGAAACAGCTTTTGCCGGTCTATGATCGGCCGATGGTGTTCTATCCGCTCAATACGCTCATCAGTGCAGGCATCCGGGACATTCTCCTGGTCGTTTCGCCGGCCAATTCAGGGGATTATCTGAATCTCCTCGGATCGATGTTCCGGAAATACGATGTGCGGATATCCTTCGTCGTTCAGAAGCGGCCTGCCGGATTGCCGGAGGCCTTTATCCTTGGTGAGGATTTTCTTGATGGCGGTTCAGTGACGCTTGTACTCGGGGACAATATCTTCGAAGATGATTTCTCAGATGCGATACGGTCGTTCCAGTCGGGCGGGCGGATTTTCGCGAAAGAGGTTCCGGATCCGGAGCGTTTCGGTGTCGTGGAATTCGATGCGGAAGGAAGGGTATTGTCTCTGGAAGAGAAACCGGTGCAACCGAAAAGCCGTTTCGCGATTCCGGGAGCTTATATTTTCGATGGGAATGTCTCCGAAATAGCTAAGAGTCTCTCACCTTCCGCGCGCGGAGAGCTAGAAATCGTGGATATCCATAAACGGTACCTCGCGGAAGGGGTTCTCGACGTCAGACCGATAACCGGCGCCTGGTTCGATACCGGAACGCATGATGCCCTTCTAGCGGCGAGCGTCTACGCGAAAGAACGGGGATTGCCGGGGAAATTCCATCCGATCGTCAACGAAGCGATTCAGGAGTTCAACGTGGAATTCAAGAGGTCAGTAGCCCTTTCGAAATGATGATACGCGTTCTCGGCCAAATGCGTCGGAAACGGGGATATGCGTTAGGGTGGATATATTGTCCGGGTGAGATTATTCGATAAATTATAAAAACATATGTCAGAGGCTAAACATTGGAAAATCAAGAAGGCTATCATTCCGGTTGCCGGATTCGGAACGCGATTCCTGCCGGCTACCAAAGCACAGCCCAAGGAAATGCTGCCCATCGTCGACAAACCGGTAGTGCAGTACCTGGTCGAGGAAGCGGTCGCCTCCGGAATCGAGGAGATCATCTTCGTAACAGGCCGCGGGAAGCGGGCCATCGAAGACCACTTCGATGTATCATACGAGCTCGAAGAAACTTTGGTCGAGAAGAACAAACAGGATTTGCTTTCTGTCGTGCAAAGGATTTCGACGTTGGCGCGCTTCTCATATGTACGCCAGCCGATTCCGCTCGGGGATGGGCATGCGCTGCTTCAGGCGGCTCACCTCGTCGATGATGACGAGGCCGTGTTGATTATTTTCGGTGACTGTATCTATGATTCGGTGGTTCCGGCATCACGACAGCTCATTGAGACGTACGAGCGTTTTCATGCGCCGATTATTGGTTTGTCGGAAGTAGAGCGATCGGAAGTTTCGAAATTTGGGGTCATTGATGGAGAAGTGGTGGACAGTGGAAATATCCGGGTGAAGGGTATCGTGGAGAAGCCGAAACCGGAAGAGGCTCCTTCGACTGCGGTGGCGGTTGGGAAATATATCATCACCCGTGAAGTGTTCGAGGTTTTGGGGACGATGGAAAGCGGGAAATCGGGTGAAATCCGCTTGGCTGACGCTTTCGATATCCTCTTGCAGCAGAACCGCCCGTTGTATGGACGGATGCTCGAAGGCGAATGGCTCGATACTGGTGATAAATTCAATTTTCTCAAGACGACCATTCACTATGGCCTTAAGCATCCGGAAGTAGGTGAAAAACTTCGCGCATACCTGCATGGTTTGGCGCTGTAGTTTATCCGGGTGATTCCGTTTCGACGGTTACTGTGTATCTGAGTGCTCATGTATTGGATTTATCTCACTTTTCTTGTTTTCGCAGTCCTGACACCATTCCTGATTACCCAGGGGCACTTCGTATTGCCGGAAGAAGAACTTGAGGGGTTGATTATCCTGTTTTTGGGTATGGCCGGGTTCTTTGTTTACTTCGCGAAAGAGAAGGCTCTATTCCGGTTGTTGAGAGAACGGCTTTCGTTGCAGAAGACGACGCATAACATACAGCGTGACCTTTCCGAGTCGTATTCGTATATCGGTTCCATGAACCGGAAACAGGAGATCGTGAAAGAGTTGCTTTTCGATCTTTCGGTCCGGACGGCCAATGATAGCCGATACTGCGATCTTTGGTACCGGAAAATCCTGCAGACGGCATTGGAACTTGCCCGGGTCGATGCGGGGTCTTTGCGTTTCGTGGATGTACGGGAGCGGATGCTTCTCGATCACTATGAGGAGGGAACTCGGGGAAATGAGTACTACATCGATCTCATTCCGGAGAAGATGCTCGGACAGAGGAAGCTTTTTTTTGAATGCGGAGGGTGTTATGTGGTCCGGTCTCCGCGCCTTTCCGATGGAGTAGCGGCTTTTCTTGTGATACCGAAGCAAGTGAACTGTTTCGACGATGCGGAAATCTTCAAGATGCTGGCCGCATCCGCGCTTACTTTTTACACGCTTTCCTGTCAGAACCCTTATACTTCCTGCTATGCGAATCGGCATTGATGCTCGTTTTTATGGGTCTTCCGGGAAAGGACTCGGCCGGTATACCGAGCGGCTTATCGAAGCTCTTGAAGAAGAAGATCGTGAAAATGAGTACGTGGTATTTTTGCGGCGGGAGAACTTCGATGAGTATCGGCCGATCTCGAAACGCTTCACGAAAGTGCGGGCAGACTATGCCTGGTACGGATTCGCGGAACAGTTCATCTTTCCCTGGCAGCTTTGGCGGGCGGGTCTTGATCTGATGCACTTCCCTCATTTTAATGTTCCGATCCTTTACCCGGGTCGATTTATTGTCACTATCCATGACCTCATCTTGCTTCGTTATCCGACGGTACGGAATACGACACGTTCCGTTTTGTGGTATCGATGTAAGTTCCTCGTGTATCGTATGGTCATCCGGATCGCATGCTTCCGTTCCGATGCCGTCATCACGGTTTCCCGTTTCACAGAATCCGATCTTCTCACGGAATTCCCTTTTCTTTCTGGAAAACTGCAGGTGACATCCGAGGGAGCGAGTCGGTCCTGTTTTTTCACCGATAGCAGGACTTCCCTTTCTCTTCTTGACCGTTTCGGGTTGATAGCTCCTCATCTTGAAGGTCCTCGATCGGGGACATCTCATGATATAATATATCCGTATTTCCTGTATGTCGGGAATGCGTATCCACATAAGAATCTGGAACTTGTGGCGGATATGGCGAGGCGTTTTCCGGAGCATCGGTTCGTGTTGGTTGGTCGGGAAGATTATTTTTATAACCGCCTGAAACAGCGCGTCTCTCTCAAGAATCTCCGTTTCACTGGGTTTCTCTCGGATACGGAAATTTCCGTCTTATACCGATACGGGACAGCCTATATTTTCCCGTCTTTGTATGAGGGATTCGGTCTTCCTCCGCTCGAGGCGATGAGTTATGGTCTGCCGGTGCTTTCGTCTGATCGCGGATCGTTGCCGGAGGTGCTTGGGGACGCAGCTCTCTATTTCGACCCCGAGGATCCGGAGCAGTTCGCATCCTGTCTTCAGGAAGTGAGTATGTATCTTTCAGTGAGGGAGTCGTTGCGGAAAAAGGGGTACCAGAGAATCCGTCTTTTTAACTGGTCCAATATGGCGAAGAGAACGATGGCGGTTTATCGGGCATCGTCATAAAAGGACCTGCTTCTCGCGGTTTCTTGGGAAAAGAACAGAGATCTTCTATGGATAGCGTTCGAAAACAATCAAGAAAACCGAGCTCTGTATCGGAAGAGCGTACATTAGGTGTGCAGCTCCCGAGTACTTCGTCGTCTTCGAAGCCGAACAACGATACGCTTGTCTTTCGTCCGATGCAACGGAGAATGACCCATACTTCCGAACCTGATTTCTTTTTGCGCCAGGAGAGAGTGTTGAAGCGGAAGAAAAGAAAGATCATCGCTATTCTCTTTTTCGGGTGCCTGTTCTTAGTACTTCCTTTCCTAGCCTGGCAGAACGTTTCGAAAGCTTTACAGGCGAGTAACATAGGGTATGCGCATACTGTCCTGGCCGTGCATGCTTTCCAGGAAAAAAGATTCGAAACGGCACATGCTGAATTTGAGGAGGCGAATCTGCAATTCCGTGTCGCTGATCGCTCACTCATGATATTTCCAGGACGTTTTCTTGATGCCGTCCGTTTTATTCCGGGTCTTTCGAAACCGGCTTCGGGGCGTAATGCGGTGCTTGCGCTCGGGCATATCGCTCGGGCAGGCGCATCGTTATCGGTGCTGGCGGAACAGATAGCACCTGCCGATATTCGGAACGAAGTGGAATCTTTCTCCTTGCTTGAAAAGCTGAAATCGGCTCAGGATCCGCTTGCGTATTCGACTGCTGAACTCGAACAGGCAAAGGTGCTTCTGGATCGGGTAAATATCCTTGATATTCCAAGCGATCGGCGTGAAAAGTTTCTGGAGGCGAAAGAGATGTTTCCGGCAGCGTTAGGAGCCCTGAAGGCTTTTCACGAGCGCGAACGGGTATTTTCGGAGCTTCTTGGTGCGAACGGTCCGCGGAAATACCTGTTTCTTTTTCAGAATAATCATGAGTTGCGAGCGACCGGCGGGTTTATCGGGAGCTATGCGCTCTTGAGTGTTCACGATGGGATTCTGGAGGATTTTTTCGTTGACGGTATCTTCAATCCTGATGGACAGCTCAAGGAAAATATCGTTCCTCCGAAGCCGATACAGAAGATCAGTGCTGGCTGGAGCCTGCATGACAGCAATTGGTATCCTGATTTTCCAACTTCTGCCGAGAAAGCGATTTCTTTCTATGAGAAAACGGGAGGTCCGACCGTCGACGGAGTGATAACCGTAACGCCGACCGTCATGGAATGGCTCCTTTCTGTTCTCGGGCCGATAGATCTTCCGGCCTATGGAGTGACGATCGATGCGGAAAATTTCATTCAGATAGTCCAGGAGCAGGTGGAAGAAAAGTATGATAAGACGGAGAATAACCCGAAAAAGATTCTCTCAGATCTTTCTCTCGAAGTATTTGACCGGATGACGAAGATCCGTGACCATCGGAAGCTTATGCAGGTAGCGGAGACCTTGGTTCGGGGACTGAATCAGAAACATGTTCTCCTCTATGCGAGACATCCTGAGACCGAACGGATGATCGATCAGGTCGGATGGTCCGGAAGGCTTCTGGGGACGGAAAAGGATTTCGTGAGCGTCGTTCATAGTAATATCAATGGATACAAGACGGATGGCGTGATGGATGAATCGATTTCGCATCGGGCCGATATCTCTGCCGACGGTTCAGTCACGGATACGCTCGTGATCGTGCGTCAGCATACTGGTGGACATACTCCGTATGAGTGGTGGAACAAGGTGAACGCGGATTACCTGCGAGTCTTCGTCCCTCTCGGTTCGGAACTTCTCTCGGTCAAGGGAACGACTTGGGAGTTTCCTGCTCCTCCGCTCGATTATGACGCTCTCAGTTTTCGACGGGATATTTCCGTGGAGAGCGAGGAGAAGACCGAACGTATCCATGAATCAAGCGGTACACGTGTTGGTGAAGAGAATGGGAAAACGGTATTCGGGTCCTGGGTATACGTGAGTCCGGGCGAGAGCGTGACCGTGGAATTGACATACCGGTTGCCCTGGAAATTCGATATGGAAAAACTTCGACAGGGAGGGGCTGAGCGTTTTTCCGTGCTCTATCAGAAGCAGTCGGGAACGGTCGGAAGCAAGCTGAAATCCGAGATCGTCTACCCCGAAGGATGGAAGAGCGTTTGGCAGACCGGTGGGGATTTGATACCGTATGGACGAAGAGTCTCATTCGAAGGTACTTTGGAGACGGATCGGTTCGTGGGAACGGCATTCACATATGAGAAGTGAAGATTTGTTAGGGCAAAGAGGGGAGGCAGTAAGTCCGACCGAAAATAACCTGTTTTCTTGAACCAAGGAAGAGATGATACGGCTGTGGCGGAGCATAGGGCTGAAAACGACACAAACCATCGGGATGGCTGCTTTCATTATTTCTCTCGCCGGTATAGCGAGCCGTTTTCTCGGGTTTTTGCGGGATCGTCTTTTGGCCGCGCAGTTTGGGGCCGGGGATACACTGGATGCGTATTATGCCGCTTTCCGTCTCCCGGATATTTTCTATAGCCTTATCGTTCTTGGCGCTCTTTCTGCGGCGTTCCTTCCGGTATTTACGGAGTTGAGATCACAGAAGAAGGAAGAAGAGGCTTGGGTATTGGCGTCGGATGTACTGTGGCTGCTTGTGCTCGTGCTCGGAGCGGCCTGTATTGCAGGCATAGTATTCGCTGATTCGGTGGTAACGGTCATTGCACCTGGATTCACTGGAGAAAAACGTGAGCTGACGATCGGCCTGACTCGAATCATGCTTCTCTCTCCTCTTTTCTTGGCAGTGAGTGCTGTTCTGAGCGGCGTATTGATGTCTTTCCGGCGTTTTATCGCCTACTCGTTCGCACCGCTTTTCTATAATATTGGAATTATTTTTGGGATATTGGTTCTCGTTCCGATTTTCGGAGTCCAGGGTCTCGGTTTTGGGGTCGTTGTCGGTTCCTTCCTCCATATGGCGACACAGTGGCCGGCTTTTGCCACGGCCGGATGGCGCGTCCGATTTCGTCCATTGGGGTCATTCAGGAATCCTGCGCTCAGAAAGGTTATCGGTCTTATGATCCCGAGGTCTCTCAGTATGGGAGTGAATCAGATAGGTCTTTTGGTCATGACAGGGTTTGCCTCGCTGCTGGCTTCCGGAAGCCTCGCCGCATTCACATTGGCGAACAATATCCAGAGTGTCGCCTTAGGGATTTTCGGGGTCGCCTTTTCGGTCGCTGTTTTCCCGGCCCTATCCATCGCGATAGCTGAGCGCCAGGAGAAGGTCTTCTTTACGCTGCTTGCAGACACTACGAGGCGTATCCTGTTTTTCGTGTTGCCGCTTTCGGCACTGATGATCGTTTTTCGAGCGCAATTCGTCCGTGTCATATTGGGAAGCGGACAGTTCAACTGGGAAGATACCATCGTGACATTCAACGTACTGGCCCTGCTTTCCGTTAGTCTCTTCGCACAGAGCCTCATTCCGCTTTTTGCTCGCGGTTTTTTCGCTCTCCAGAATACGAAAACCCCGCTCCTGATCGCATTCTGGTCGGAGGTCTTCCATGTCGTGCTGCTGGTCATCCTGAGGCAGTCCTTTTCTTTTTCTATCGAGATGCTCGCATCGGCATTCTCATTCGTGACGATAGTCAATTTCGGCCTATTGTATTTCATGCTCAAGCGGCAGGCGCGGTATTGGGATGATACTCGGATGCTCATTCCGGCGCTCAAAATCGCTTTGGCCGCGGTACTCGCCGGCGTATTCGCTCAGATATCGAAGTACGTATTTGCCTTGACCGTCAATGAACTGGATACCTTTTTCAAGGTTTTTCTGCAGTTATTTTTCGGGCTGTCTATAGGAGGAGCGGCTTATTTGTTCCTGTGTATCTGGCTTCAGGTGGAAGAACTGCACATGCTTCGGCGGTTCATCTGGTGTCGTATTCTTCGTCAACCGGAAACGCTGGCATCTGCCGAAGATCATCCGGAAAAGGGTGAATGGTAGATACCCTTCTGGGTTTTTCGGAGAATTGCTCGGTCGATTTGACGAAGAACGTTTTTCAAGGTAAAGTATGAGGTATTGAGCGACATTGATCGCTTTTTGGTTTTTTTTGTTCTTTTTCTCAGGAGAAAAATGATGGATTCAGTTTCCTATGAGCCTTTGCATACGTACGTCGTAATCGCCCGAGGGATAGCTTGTGGATATTCGGAAGGTCTCCCGTGCGAGGCGGCTGCTATCGGACACGTATCGTCCGCAATCCGGTCCGGTTCCGTTGATCCACACCTTATACTGGCGGTTTTTTTGGATCCGGAAAGCGTTCTCTAACGTCCCGGTATCGTCGATGCGAGCGTCTCTGTGCCATGTGTACTTGGACGCTTTTTTTTACCGGTCACTAGGGTGATTTCAGATGGGATTGAAACTCTCCTTTTATCAGGTTTTTTGTGATGTATGATGCGATTTTCCGATCTCAGACAGTACGATTATGAACTACCCCCGGAGCTGATTCGAAGGCAGGGCGTCGAGCCGAGGGATAGTGCTCGCTTGTTTGTTTACGATACCAGAACCGATACAGTATCATTCGACACCTTTCGGAATATTGCCTCGTATTTGCCGAAACGATCATTTTTAGTTTTGAATGATACTCGGGTCTTGCCTGTCCGTTTATGGTTGACGAAGGAGACCGGCGGAAGGAGAGAAGTATTTGTTCTGATGAACCGGAAAGAAGACGATGACCGTATTCCGGTATTGGTTGATCGGAAAGTTTCGGTCGGTCAGAAGCTTTTCTTTCCGAACGGCGATCATCTCGACGTCATCGATCAGGATGAGCAGATTTTTTTCGTCCGCTTGATCAGTCGGGATGCCCTTTCTCTTTCTCAGATTCTGGAGCGGTTCGGGAAGACGCCGCTGCCCCACTACCTTGAGGGGGCCGGGATTCCGGAAGATGTCCTAAGGGAGCGTTATCAGACCGTGTTCGCTCGTTCCGGCGCATCGGTCGCGGCACCGACCGCCGGACTGCATTTCACTGAGAGAGTTTTCAATTCGTTGGAGAAGAAGGATATTCGATCCCTCTCGGTCACCCTTGATGTCGGGCAGGGGACATTCGCCCCATTGTCTGAGAAGAACTTCATATCCAAATCACTCCACACTGAGCATATTTCGGTGTCGGATGATGTGGCTCGTGGCCTGAATGGGGCGAAGGAGGGCGGTTATCCGGTCATTGCGGTGGGAACTACTGCACTCCGTACACTCGAATCCGTTTGTCATGCCGGACGTTTTTCAGCCTTTACTGGACCGACCGACATCTTTATTTTTCCGCCACACCATTTCGAGGGAGCTGATATACTCCTGACGAATTTTCACCTTCCAAAAACCTCTCTTATGCTTCTGGTCGATGCTTTTCTTCGGGATAAGGGAACAGAACGGGATATTGTTTCCTTGTATCGGCTGGCGATTGAGAACGGATTTTCCTTCTATTCTTTCGGGGACAGCATGCTTATCCTTTAAATCGGAAATTTCAGAGAAGCATGGATTCGGGATTATCGTGGGAGAGGCGTTTCCGGTGGTCGACCGAGCGAAAGGCCAGTCTTCTTGCCAAGAGGGAATCGTTTCCTGTACACTGAAAAACGTATTAATACGGTGAAATATCCCAGATATGAAGGTGATTCTCATGAAGGATAATCCGAAGGTCGGCAAGATCGGCGACATAAAGGAAGTCGCCAGCGGCTATGCGTTGAATTTCCTGCTCCCGCAGGGGATAGCGAAGGTGGCGACCCCGGCCGGGATCAAGCAGGTAGAGGAAATCAAGCGGAAACGGGACGAGGAGAGAGCGGATGAGAAAAGAGCACTGCTTCTTCAGGCGAATGCGTTGCGCGATCGTTCGGTGGTCATACGCACCAAGGCTGAGGAAGGACGACTGTTTGGATCGGTCGGTCCGGAAGAAATTGCTGCCGCCCTGTCGGTCGAGGGTATCGAAATCGATCAGAAAATCCTCGATATTCCGAAGCCGTTCAAGATGGTGGGTCAGTATGAGGTGACGGCCCGCTTCGGGAAAGGAATCGAAGCCTCTTTCGAAGTGAAGATCCAGGGCGCATAACCTGTCCGTTTTTCAGAAATGTAATTTCCCAAAGAGCCGTTTCCTTACCCGTGACGGCTTTTTGTCTTTAGAAAAAAGAACCGTATGGCAACACGAAGTCCTCAAAAGAAGAAAGCGGCGACCAAGTATATCTTTGTGGTCGGAGGAGTGATGAGCGGTGTCGGGAAAGGTGTCGCGACTTCCTCTATCGGCCTGATCCTGCAGTCGAAAGGATATGCAGTGACGGCACTCAAGATCGATCCTTATATCAATGTTGACGCCGGTACGATGAATCCGACTGAACACGGAGAAGTGTTCGTCCTTCGTGATGGCTATGAGACCGATCAGGATATGGGGAATTACGAGCGTTTCATGGGACTGGAGCTTTCGAGAGATCACTATATGACGACCGGACTCGTGTACAAGACCGTCATCGAAAAGGAGCGGAATCTGGAGTATGAAGGGCGTTGCGTCGAAGTGGTTCCGCATATCCCTCAGGAAGTCATCCGGCGCATCAAGAAGGCAGCTCGGACATCCAAGGCCGATATTGCCATCATCGAGATTGGCGGTACGGTTGGGGAATATCAGAATATCCTTTTCCTTGAAGCGGCCCGGATCATGAAGCTCGAGCATCCGGACGATGTGTTTTCCGTGCTCGTCAGCTACCTTCCGATTCCGAGTAAGATCGGTGAGATGAAGACGAAGCCGACGCAGTATGCCGTCCGTACTCTGAACAGCACTGGTATACAACCGGATTTCATCATCGCCCGTTCCGATCGTCCTCTTGATGAGAAACGGAAAGAGAAGTTGGCCGTGAACTGCAGTATCCGGAAAGAGGATGTGATCAGTGCTCCTGATGTCGAAAGCATTTATGACGTGCCGCTCAATTTCGAACAAGACCACTTGGGTGATCGTTTCCTTAAGAAACTCGGTTTGAAGGCGAAGAAACGGGATGATCTTTTGGTATGGGAGAAGCGGGTAATGAAGAATCGTAAGTCGACGGAAACGGTACGGATTGGTGTGGTTGGGAAGTACTTCAAAACGGGGGACTATGTTTTTTCTGATGCCTATATCAGTGTGATCGAGGCACTGAAACACGCAGCCTGCGAAGTCGGACGGAAAATAGAGCTTGATTGGGTGGATAGCGCCGACTTCGAAACGGATCCGAAACGATTGGAATCGCTCCGACAGTACCACGGTATCCTCGTTCCGGGCGGATTTGGTGGACGAGGCATCGAAGGCATCATTTCGGCTATCCGATTCTGCCGCGAGGAGAAAGTGCCCTATTTCGGACTTTGTTACGGGATGCAGCTCATGGTCATCGAATATGCACGTTCCGTTATGAAGCTCGCGGATGCACATACGAAAGAAGTGAACGGTGCAACGAATCATCCGGTAATCGATATTCTGCCCGAACAGGTGGAGAAGCTTCGGAAGAAGAACTTCGGTGCTACGATGCGGCTCGGTCAATATTCCGCGGAACTGAAATCGGGAACTCTCGCCTGTGATGCTTACAGATCGGATACTATCCTCGAACGGCATCGGCATCGCTATGAAGTCAACCCCGAATATGTCGAACGGATCGAGGCAGCTGGCTTGATTTTTTCAGCCACCTCTCCAGATGGAGTGCTGATGGAAATCGCTGAGCTTCCAAAGAAACAACATCCTTTCTTTCTCGGAACGCAGTTTCATCCGGAATTCCAGTCCTCGTTGATAACGCCGCACCCTCTTTTCGTCGCTTTTCTACGGGCAGCGGTCAAGGAGGGAAAGTAGTCTCCCGAGAAACAGATCAAGGGAGGGATGATGCGAAGATTTTTGCTTTTTCTTCTCGAACGATTTAAGCTGGAGTAAATTACCGATAGTCTGGTTCATACCGAATATGCTCGATATCCGATTCATCCGTGAAAATGAAGCCATTGTTCGTGAGGCGATCGCACTTAAGAAGAGTGATTGCGATTTGGATTTGCTTTTGAAACTTGATCGGGAGCGGGCCGATAAGCAGCGAGAGCTCGAAGAGCTCAAGTCTCTGAAAAATGATATCAATGATCTTATCGTGCAGTCGCAGTCGCCGGAGGAGCGGGCGGAGGTCATCGCCAAGGGGACGGAGATTAAACGGAAGATCGATGAGACCGAACCGGCTTTTCGATCGATCGATGAACAGTTTGAAAGAGTGGCGGCTTCCGTTCCGAATGTTGTTTCTTCCGATACGCCGCGAGGTAAGGATGAGACTGAGAATGTCGAGGTTTTTCGTTCGGAGGAACCAAAGACGCCCCTATTCGTTCCGAAGGATCATATCGCTTTGGGAACAGGGCTTGATATCCTGGATTTCGAGCGGGGGACGAAAGTGGCTGGGTATCGCGGGTATTATTTGAAGAATGAGGGAGCCCTTCTGGTCATGGGTTTGATGGCATACGCTTTGCAGAAGATGTCTGTGAAAGGATTTCTGCCGATGATACCGCCGACATTGATTAAGGAATTTCCGCTTTTCGGTTCGGGATATTTTTCCGGCACGACCTATGACTCAGAGAAGGATGAAATCTATCGTCTCGGAACACCCGAGAAGGAATCGGACGGAAAAGTGAATCGGGAAGAAAAGTTCCTCGTCGGAACGGCTGAGCCGTCGCTTCTGGCGTATTATTCGGGTGAAGTCCTTGGAAAGGAACAGCTTCCTCTTCGTCTGTCCGGATTCAGTCAATGTTATCGGAGCGAGATTGGATCCTATGGTCGTGATACCAAGGGTCTCTATCGAGTGCATGAGTTTTTCAAGGTTGAGCAGGTGGTCTTATGCGGGGCGGACATGAAAGAGGCGGATGCTCTCCAGGCGGAAATGCTTGCCATTTCGGAGGAAATGCACCGGGAACTCGGCATCCCGTATCGAAAACTTCAGATCTGTACCGGTGATCTCGGTACGGGGAAATATCGCCAGTTCGACCTGGAAGCATGGATGCCTGGATTGGGCCGTTGGGGGGAAACGGGGTCATCCTCGAACTTTCTTGATTGGCAGTCTCGGCGGCTGAACGTTAAATATCTCGATAAGGAATCTGGCGAGCGGAAATACGTCTATATGCTCAACAATACAGCCTTGCCGAGCCCGCGTATTCTGATTGCACTGATTGAAAATTTTCAGGAAGAGGATGGATCGGTCATTATTCCGGAAGTCCTTCGTCCATATGTCGGGAAGGAGCGCATTGTTCCGAAGAAGAAGTGAAAGGTTTCAAAGCAAAACCTCCGCGTACGCGGAGGTTTTGCTTTTTTGAGTGTGGGTGCGGGGGGGATCGAACCCACGACCGTTGGCTTAAAAGGCCACTGCTCTACCGACTGAGCTACGCACCCGGTATCATTTCCGAAACAAAGGAATTCTACCGGTTTTTTGTTTGTGCGTCAACAGGAGGGTGCAGGTTGTGGTATACTGTATCCGATTGTATGAGAGTGTTTTCCGTTTCGTAAAGAGAAGGTTTATGTTGAAAAAAATATGCTTGACGGTCGGCATCTGCTTTTTTTTGTCGGGCTGCAGTATTTCTCCGAACAATGGGAATGCTTTGCCGGGATCGAGTATCGCCGCTTCTGGAAGCCTGTATAAGAGTTTCGATTCCGGAAAATCATTCGCGCCGAAGGTGACCGTAAGTGAAAAATTGCACATCTCTTCAGCGGATATCCTGTCATGGGCGATAGATCCCCAGAATCCGCAGACAATGTATATCGGAACTACTGATGATGGGATGTTCCGTACGAAGGATGGTGCGGAACACTGGGAGAAAATGGATTTCCCTCCCGAAAGGATTTTTGGTATTGCAGTCGACCTTTCCGATTCGCGTCGGATTTTTGCGACGGGAGTCTATGGGAATGTCGGAAAAATCTATCGGACCGAGGATGGGGGGGAGAATTGGAAGGAAGTCTACGTTGAGCCGGGACCCGGGACAGTCATTTCATCTTTTGTCATGCATCCTTCGAATTCCCGCATCCTGTATGCGGCGACTGACAAGGGCGGGGTGATAAAGAGCATTGACGGCGGCGAGCAATGGAAGAATATCTACGATGCCAAGGGACCGGTTACGAAGATCCTTCTTGGAAGAAAGGTGCCAGAATCCGTCTCGCTCCTCGTTTTCCAAAAGGACGTCCTTTCTTCCCTGGATGGCGGGGCGACGTGGGTCGATAAGACGAAGAATGCCGAGAAGGCGAAAGATGGCAAAGCCCAGGAAAAACCGGGAGAAGAGGTTGTGTCCTTGACGAGTCCCGTGTCTCTGAACGTGGATCCGAATACGCCGAGCATCCTGTATGCCGGCACTACGTCGACCGGGCTTCTTCGGAGTTCCGATTTCGGTATTACTTGGCGTGCTCTTCCGATCATCGAAAGCGCGAAACGCTATCCGATACGCGCGGTCGCTGTCAGTCCGGAAAATCCAAATGAGATCGTCTTGTCTTCAGGTTCAGCATTCTATCGGTCGACGGATGGTGGTCAGCGTTGGTCCGTGACGGAGCTCGGAATAGATCGGGGCGTGAGCATCATCCTGTACGAACCGGGAAATTCTGCTATCCTGTATTTCGGGTTACGGAAGTTCAAATAATACACGGTAAGATATTCATGATTTATGGTGAAAGCACTGATTGACGCGGGGAAAGAAAAGTTTGAGCTGGCTATCGAGCACTTCATCGAAGCTGCAGCTCAGATTAGGAGCGGGCGGGCTCATCCGGCTTTGGTGGAGGGGATTCTGGTAGACTACTACGGGACTCGGACACCGATCCGACAGATCGCAAGCGTTACGATTCCGGAGGCACGTCAGGTGCTCATCCAGCCATGGGATCAGGGAGCAGTATCGGCAATCGAGTCCGCTATCCGCGAATCGGATCTCGGGTTGAATCCAGGGAATGATGGGAGGACTATCCGATTGGTGCTGCCGCAGTTGACCGAAGAACGCCGGCGTGAATTCGTGAAGTCCTTGAACAATCGCGCGGAAGAATCGCGTATCAGTATACGGACGACGCGTGAGGATATCTGGAAAGAAATCCAGGAGATGGAAAAGTCCGGTGAGATCGCGGAAGATGACAAATTCATCGGTCGAGATGAACTTCAGAAAGTAGTCGATGAGTATAATGCCAAAATAGAGTTGATCCGGAAGGAGAAGGAGAAGGAGATCATGACGGTTTAGGTAATCTTTTGAGTGTGTGTTCTTCTTATGTTGACCATTCTTATTTTCGTCATCATTTTCGGTCTACTCGTGCTTGTGCATGAGCTCGGACATTTCATCGTCGCTCGCCGTAACGGTATCAAGGCGGATGAATTCGGTTTTGGTTTTCCTCCTCGCCTGATCGGAGTGGTGAAGAATGATGTAACCGGGAAATTCGATATCATCTGGGGCGATAAGGATGTGGAGAGCCCGCATACTGTTTACTCGCTCAACTGGATTCCGCTCGGAGGATTCGTCAAGATCAAGGGCGAAGGAGGAGGGTATGTTCATGATGCTGACAGTTTCACTCCGCAGCCGGCCTGGACGCGCATAAAAGTGCTTGGTGCGGGTGTTATGATGAACTTTTTCCTGGCGTGGGTTTTGATTTCAGGTGTCTTTTTCTTGGGGCTCCCACAACCGATCAGCCCGGAAGAGCGAGGGAAATATCCGGATCAGAAAGTCCAGATTCTCGAAGTGAAATCGGGAACCCCGGCTTCGGAGATGGGTCTTCGCCCTCTCGACGAGATTATTTCGATTGACGGTGTGTCCGTTTCAACTACCGAAGAAACGACCGGCGGTATCACGGCCAAGAAAGGTCAGGAGCTTTTGATGCTCGTCAGGCGGGGAGATTCGACGATGGAGGTTCGAGGTGTACCGCGGACGGAGTATCCGAAGAACGAAGGAGCACTCGGGATTTCCTTGGCCGAAACAGCGCTGATCACCTATCCCTGGTATGAATCGATATGGGAAGGAGCCGTGACGACCGTCAAGGTGACAGGCACTATCTTTGTGTATCTCGGGAAAATGATCGCTTCATTGGTCGGCGGAGCAGAAAAAGTCGCCCTTGATGTGACGGGACCGGTTGGTATCGTGTATTTGACGAAGCAGATGACGGAAATGGGATTTTCGTATCTCCTCTGGTTCGCAGCGCTTCTCTCGATCAATCTCGGTATTTGCAACATTCTTCCGATACCGGCTTTGGATGGGGGGCGTATTTTCTTCATCTTGATCGAGAAGCTCCGAGGAGGAAAGCCGATCGCAGATTGGATCGAGAACAGGATACACCAGGTCGGATTCATGTTGTTGCTTTTTCTGATGCTTCTGGTCACCGTGCGTGATTTCTCGCAATTCCAGATTCTGGATAAGATCCGTGGATTGTTCGTCTAGGATTCGGGTAGACCGGACCGAACTCCTGCTGGTTTTTGGGTGCTTGCGTCGTGTTTTTTCGTTTTTTTGTTTGGTATATTGTATTTTTTTATAAAATGTGCTATAATAGATTTTCGTTTTTTAAAAAGATGACTTTATCAAAAAGGGGAGGTGTGGATGGGGCGGATTCTTATGTTTTTAAGTCCTTCGCTTGAGGCGTTGTTTGCTCTCTGGTTGATTAGGACGTTCGGTATCCACGGGCCGAAGGGATTTCGGAATACTCGGGTGATATACTTGCGCCGCGGAGAAATAGAGGTACTCCATCACCCGGAAGAGATTCTGGTACTCAAGCCAGGATGTCTCGAGGCGGAGAGTTTCTGGCGACAACTTGAAATCCCCCTGGAGTATAAGGGGATTATTACCGAATTTTGCCTTGCGATCCGATCCGGTTCATGGGTCAAGGAACACGAAGACGAGATGCGTGCAAGTCAAAGGAGTATCTCGCAGCTTTCTATGATCGTTTTTGGGATTTTTCAGGGCACGCTTACGGAAAGGATGCTTGACGCGGAAGATAATTGAGGCCTCTTCAATGGAAGCATGGTATTCTCTCTAAAAAGCAGAAATATAGGAGATGACGAGGCAAAGTCGAAAGGGGTCTATGTGCCATCATTCGTACACGCGGGAACGTGGTTCCGGAGCATTTTCCAGGACTTCCGTTCTCGTGTTTTTTTGTTTTCAAAAAAGAAAATCGGTTTGACCAAGCCGACTTGGTAGCGTAAGATGTGGAGAGATATGATAAAGAGTCGCTTATGCGTCAGTCACAGCTGTTTACCCGGGTCTTGCGGCAGGTACCGAAGGATGAGGTCTCCAAGAACGCCCAGCTGCTTATCCGAGCCGGTTTCATTCACAAGGAAATGGCCGGTGTCTATTCGTTTTTGCCGCTTGGTCTTCGGGTGCTCAATAAGGTAATCGGTGGTAGGAAGACTCTTGAAAGTGGCGAGGTGGAAATCAAACGACGCGGTGATGGTTCGGTCGAGAAGACTTCTCTGGAAGGTCTCGTGGAGTATTTCCGAACGGTAGTTACCGGATAATTCATGAATGACTTTCGTCATATGTCTCCGATTTCGACACGCATCGTCATCTCCCTTGGAGGATCGCTTCTGGTTCCGGATGCTATCGATACCGGTTTCGTCAAGGCTTTCAAGAAGCTTATCGTCGGCGAAGTGAAGGCCGGCAAGCAATTCATCCTCATCACGGGAGGTGGGAAGACGGCCCGGCGTTACATCGAGGCAGCCGGAAATGTGAGTCGTATCACGGACGATGACAGGGATTGGCTCGGTATTCATGCTACCCGTATGAATGCGCATTTCATCCGTACGGTGTTTCGTGCCCATGCTCACCCGCGTATCAATACGAATCCGCATGATTTGGAAGATTTTTATGGGGCCAAGGAGCCGATATTGGTGGCTGGAGGATGGCGACCGGGACATTCGACGGACTTTGACGCCGTCTTACTCGGGAAGTATCTCGGCGCGAAAAAGATCATCAACCTTTCGAATATCGATTACGTCTACGATCGGGATCCGCGACAGTTTCCGGATGCGCGGCCATTTAAGAGCATGGATTGGAAAGGGTTTCGGAAACTGGTAGGGAATGATTGGGATCCGGGAATGAATGCTCCTTTCGATCCGATCGCCGCGAAGCTTGCCCAGGAAGAGGGTATGGAAGTCATCATCTTAAATGGGCAGAATCTCGTAAACCTTTCACGTTCTCTGGAGGGGAGACCATTCGTCGGTACGGTGATTAAGGATTGAGCATCTGATCATGGAACAGAAAAGGATACTCCTGGCTTCACCCCGAGGTTTCTGTGCTGGAGTGGCTCGAGCGGTTGCAGCAGTCGAAGAAACACTGCAGATTTTTGGCGCACCGGTGTACGTGAAGCATGAAATCGTCCATAACAGGCATGTCGTGGCCGACCTGGAGCGGAAAGGAGCTATTACAATCGAGGCCCTCGAGGAGGTTCCGGAAGGTTCAGTTGTCGTATTTTCAGCTCATGGTTCCCCACGGGCGCATTACGAAGAAGCCCGGGAGCGCCGAGTCACCCTTATCGATGCGACGTGTCCACTTGTGACGAAAGTGCATTTGGAGCTGTTGCGTTATTTGAAGAAGGGGTATGAGGTGATCTATATCGGACACCGGGGCCATATCGAAGGGATAGGCGTCTTGGGGGAGGCTCCGGACGCGTATATCCCGGTTATCGAGACCGTTTCCGATATCAATCGGCTTGCTATTGGAAATCCGGAAAAGCTAGTGTATCTGACGCAGACGACACTCTCGATCGATGAGACGGCTGATATCATTGCGGCGTTGAAGGCGAAGTATCCGCAGATCACCGCTCCGCCACTTCAGGATATCTGTTTCGCGACCACGAACCGTCAGGCTGCCGTCAAGGAGTTGGCCAAACAGTCAGATCTGGTGATCATTTTCGGGTCACAGAATTCTTCGAATTCGAAGAGGCTGATGGAGACGGCCAGGGTGGCCGGAGTCGAATCGTACCTAGTGGATGATATTTCGATGATTGATGTATCGTGGCTTTCCGGAAAACGGACGATCGGCATCAGCGCCGGGGCAAGCGCGCCTGAGCGGGTCATTTCGGATGCGGTTGGCTTTTTTCACCAACATGATTACCTGGTCGAGGATTTTCGGGTTTTGGAAGAGAATATGCGTTTTACCCAGCCTCTCGAACTTTCGCAGGTGCGGGTTCTGGAAAACCGTTCTTGATATCAGGTACTCAGAATGAGGGAGAGGGTCTTTTCCGCGCAGGTATCCCAGGAGAACGCTTTCAGACGTCTTTTTCCTTTTTCGATGAGTGTTCGACGGAGAATGTCATCGCGCCAGAGTCGCAGGAGTTGTCCGGAGAGCATATGGCTATCTAAAGCATTAGTGAACAGTGCTGCCTCTCCCGCAACTTCGGTCAAGCTTGAGTTGTCAGCGGTAATGACGGGTACGCCTGAAGCGAAGGCCTCGAGTATCGGAAGACCAAATCCTTCATAGAGGGAGGGGAAAGCGAAACAGCGAGCGCCTTGATACAGGGTGGGAAGATGCGCTGAAGGGATTTTTCCAGGAATAAGGATATCGTTCCGGTAAGGAGAATCCATTTGGGCCGCGAAGATTTCCTGGGAGAGCCAGGCGGGTTCGCCAGCAAGGACGAGCTTCGCTTCGGGTGCGTCCGGTTTGAATAGGTTGAAGGCTTCGATGAGGCGGACGAGGTTTTTTCGGGGTTGGAGGGCGCCGACATAGAGAATGTATTGTTGATCACGGAGACCGAAGGCTTCCAAGGTATGGTTCTTCGTTTGTGTGGGAATCCGTGTATCGAAACGTTCATGGTTGAATCCGTGATGAATGACATGGATCTTATCTTTTGAAAGTTCCGGAAATGCCTTGATTAAGTCCTGTTTGGTCGATTCTGACACCGCGATGATGTTCTGAGCACGGGCGATGGCCCGGTTGAGGAGAAAATCCAGTTTGAACCGGGTGACGGATGTGAAGGTTTCCGGATATTTTCGAAAAGCGAGATCATGGACCGTGAGAGTGACGCGTGATTCCTTCGGGAGAAATACAGGGACTGCTTGGACAGGAAAAAAAATCCTTTCCGGGTGCGAGCGGAACATCTCGAATGCGAAACGGGTCTGCATCCATTGGCTCGGGAAGGGGATTCGGTGTATCGTATAATTTTCGAAGAAAGGCGGAGCGAGTTCCGGGTTGAACCTTCGTTTATGATAGAGGTGGAAGCTTTCGTCCGGCGCTAGCGTTCCGAAACGTTTGAGGAGTTCCGAAAGATAAACACGGGTGCCGTCGATTCGCGAGGCATCGAGGTCGGCGGTTTGGAGGGCGATAGTCATACGACGAAGTATGTTTTTCGGAAAAAATATCCGAGTAAGACGCAGAAGGAGATGATGATCATGATGGCCGGAATCGGAAATTTGAGGAGCGAAAGGATGGTCAAGGCCACACTCCAAAGACCAAGGGCCGCGATAAGGGGTCGGGTAATCCAGCGTTTTGAAGGGTTTACTTTTTGAGAGAGCCATACTGAGATAGCGTGATGGAAGACGAAGAGTGAGAGGAGTCCTCCGAAAGTGAGTGCGAGATTTATTCTGGCTGAAACGAAAGTCGGGAGCAGTGTTTCGAGTGAGAGGAGAGCCATGAATCCGAGAGCAGCGAGGATGAGAAATTCCGTGAAAAGAGCGAAGAAAACCGGTGTCATTCGGTGGTGTTTCAGAAAGAGCAGTAAGGAATGTTTCATAGAGATTAAGAGGCTGAAGTATTTTTTCCGAAACGGTTAAGAAGTCGCGAAAGAACCTGATTCATGAAGAGGGAAAAGTTGTCACTGGTCCGATCGGTGACGAGTGAGACCGTGAGGGCATCGAGATCAGCATCGGTATCTTGGGTGTTGTTTCTGAGAGAGAGCTGAAAGGTGTTTCCGAATCCGGGTGGTAATGCGCTCTCTGGCATATCGCAGGTGAATGTTTTCTTGTGATACCAGGAAGAGACTGGCGTGCAGGAAAGCGCGGTATTACGCAGGGAGAGTGAGGCGATGATCGGTGCGGTGTGTTCGAGTATAAACTTCCGATACTCCGGCGAAGTGATGGGTCGGAGCTTTTGGTCGCGTACGAGGAGGTAGGCTCCGCTGTCCTTGTCCTGGAAGACTGTTCCATCTGACTGAGGTGCTCCGTATAGGAGAATCCGTCCTCGTTCGTAGATCCCTACTTCTTCCTCGTGTGCCGGGATGACGTTGTCGAATCGGTACCCCATTGAGAGAAATATGTCCGGATTTCCGAATGGCCTTATCTCACGTTCGCTCGTGACGAGAAATACGCCGTCAGCGAACGAGAGGAGGCTTCCGACGCGGAAACCGATCCATTCATCGGAGAGAGGAATCGTTTGGGCGGTTTTCGAGGTGAGCGGAACGGCGAATGATTCTGGGTAGCGCGAGAGATACGCTTCAGTCGAGACAAAGCGCTTTAGTGCCCCGTCTATTTCGGCGTAGTAGATATCCTGGGCGTCTCGGTAAAGTGGCGGATGTTCAAAGGAAGCAAGTGGTGTCTCGTCGATAGGAAAAAAGAAAGACCGATAGGATCGGGAGAGATACGCTTTGAATCTGACATTTTCCGGTGATTTTTTTGTGAGGGCGAAGGAGACGCGGATGCGGGAAAAGGTTCCTGGACTTTCGAAGTTTCCGATAAGGGTCTGGTTCCGATCGAGATTTCCGTTGGTAATCGGGGTTTGTCCGGCTTCATTTCGTGGGTTCAGGAAAGTGTTCCGGGTGGATTGCGGGGTATTGAAGTTGAAGGAGAACGGAATAGTCGGAAAGATGACACGGAAAGCGAAGGAGAATGAAAGGAAAATGAAAACGGCATACAGGAAAATACGACCGATGAGATACGATTTTTTTTCAGCTTTGGAAATCGGGAAGAAGGGTTCAAGAAAGGACATATTGCGATAATTATTCAATCTCGAAAACAGTAGAAGCGTTACCGAAAGGAGTGGCTTCCGGGAAACGGAACGGCGTGGATGATGAAGATCTAAGAGAAACTGATCCGAAGGCGAGTGTGTGATCGAAGCGCAGGCTGTATCCGGGAAGTGATTGTTTCCATTGGGTTTCTTGATTCGTTGGTACGATAAGCCAAACACGCTCATAGGGGGACCGGTCGATTTTTTGCAAATCCTCAGGATTGAAAAAATAGACGGCATTTTTGCGGTAGAGTGATGAGAGTGGACCGGAGATCATCGCGAAAGGGGATCCGCTTACATTCCTCTCGATCAGGACAAGATCTCGTGGACCGAAAAAATCGGCGACGTCGTGGGTTTCTTCGAGTAATCGGTTATTTTCCCAGGTGAGAAGAGCTTGCTGCCAGGCTGATGACTGGAAGATGAACAGTCCGATCAGAATCAGTGAGAAGATGAACCGATGCCGGAAGTCCGACGGGAAAGCGGCCGGAAAAGATTTCTTTTTCTGGAAAAAGAGGGCGAGCCCTAAAATCGCTGAAAATACGAGTGCCGGGTAGATAGTGGGGAGATACCGGCGGAGCATCCAGGGATGGTCGGGAGAGATATTCGGGAAGAGGAAATATACGAATGTCGGAAGAGCTAAGAAGAAGGGAATGAGCGCAGTGTACTCTTTTCTTTTCCAAAGCAGGATGATCCCGAGGAATCCGAGAAGAAGGACGAGAAGTAGTCCGTAGAGGAAAAAGAGGATAAGGAGTGATGCGAAAGGAGAATGGACCGAGGCGAGCGCGGAACTTGAGGCGCCGATTTCAGAGATGAAATTCTGGGCAGCCTTCGCCATAGTGGTCAGGAACGGTAATATTTCAGAAAAAGTTCCCGCACCGGTAAGAATGAAGAGTGTGATGGGAAGGAAGATGCTTTTTCTTGGATAAAGTTTCCAAAGATGTCGAACGGTAGGCATCCGGGAAACAAGAAGGATGGAAATGGGCAGAAGAGCGAGCCCTTCGATGCGGGTGAAGCAGAGGCTGCCAGCTGCCAGAAGTGTCGCGGCATAATGAAGGAAGCGGCCGGTTCGTTTGAGTTGGATCAGTGAGAGGGAAAGGAAGATGAAGAGGAAAAGCGCGAGATTTTCCGTGAGGGTGAACTTTCCGAACCAGACAGGAAGAAAGGAAGTCGCGAAAAGAAGGGTTCCGATGAAGGAGAGGAAACGCTCGATGAAGGAGCGAAGGAGGAAATAGAATGAGGTCAGAGAGAGTGCAAGGAGGAGACTGTTGGCGATCACGAAGCCATTCAGCTGGAAGAGCGCGAAGAAGCTGGCAAGCCACGCGGTATAGGCGAGAGGGAACTGAGTGAGAAGATTCCCGTTTTGGGTGTAAAAGAAACCGGGGAAATTTTGGGCGATTCCCGGTTCATGTATGGCGAAGAAAGTCTGTGCGACCGGAATTGAAAACGAAAATGAGTGGTGCTCCGCGAGAGAGATAGCGGCTGTCGCGATGGATCCCTGATCACGGCCAGTGAAGACGGTCGGGGTGTTTTTACTTGGGAGGACGCTGATGAGAGCGACGGCTATGAGGAGGATAACGAAGATCTTCTCCGGGATATCCAGGAAGGAAATGGTTTTTACGAATAGGAATCCGAAGAGTGTCCCGACGAGAGAGAAATTGAAGATGATGAGTGGTGCGAAGAAAAGCCCATTCGCGCCGAGTGAAAGGGAAGACCAGATCAACACCAGGACGGATATTCCGGAGAGTGCGAAAAAAATTTGTGCTTTCTTCAAGCGGTCTGTGGTTTCCATCGGAATGTAGTATAGGATAGAATGAGTGTTTTTTCAAACGGGGAATCAGGACATGAGTTATTGTCAAAGTGACTAGAGGGACGTAGAATGGAAAAAGAAAATAAAAAAAAAGATGAATCTTTTTCTTTTCGTGCGTTGGTATTATCGGGAGGGTGTCCAGAACTGCTTCACGAATGTTTGGAACCTGCTTCGCTTGGTGCTTTTCCGTTTCAATACTCTTGAGCTGACGAAAACCTTGCTTTCTCCCTGGAAGCGGGATATTGAATATCGGAGTTGGCGCGGTTTTCATCCGATCAAGGAGTTTTCCCGGCTGTTTGAGAATGCACTTTCCCGATTTCTTGGCTTATGCGTGAGGTTACCCGTGGTCATTTTCGGAAGTGTTTTTTTTGTGGTGGCTTCAGTGATCGTGATGGGGTTTTATATTCTGTTTCTGATTGCGCCGGTATTGCCGATTTCCGGTGGATTGGTGTATTGGTTGTCGGGTGGGAGTTTCATATATACGCAGTGGATATATCTTGCGAGTGCGATCGGGGTCTCTCTGGCTGGAATTTCTTTTCTTTTCCGGGCGCCTGAAATGATACCGCTTCAGGAAATGGATTTTTCTGAGCTGCAGAAAATGCCCTGGTTTGAGCGGGTCTTATCTCGGCTTGAAATGGATATGGATGACATCCCGAAGGATGCCTTGGAGAACAAACCCGCTTTCCTGACTTTGTTGAAGATGCGGAATACGAGTGAAGAGATGCTGGCCTATGCTATCGATATTGAGCAGAAATCATTCGTTCAGAAAGAACGGGCGTGGAGGTTCTGGCTGCCGGAAAACTTTTCCAAACGTATCCCCATGGGAAAGGATTGGCGATTTGGTTATACTCCGCGTCTTGACCGGTACAGTCTCGATCTGTCATCCGTCGATCGGGCCACTGAGTATGACAAGATGGACCTCGTCGGTCGTCAGGCGGAATTTCGTGTGGCAGCAGTAATACTGGAGCGTCCGCAACAGAACAACGTCTTCCTGGTCGGAGAACCGGGTGTTGGAAAAAAAATGTTCATCCATTATCTTGCCAAGAAGATCCGTTCACGGTCATTCTCCCACGGAAGTCCTTTGAATTCACTTCGGGTACTGCTTTTCAATTTAGGAGAAGCGGTAAACGAAAGCATCGCGAGGGGGGAAAATCCTGAAGTCGAAATCCGTGGCTTTTTTCAGGAAGCGACGAAAGCTGGAAATATCCTGCTGGTCATCGAAGACGTGGATCTCTTTCTCGGTATGGATCCGCAGCAACCAAATATCGCGCATCTGCTCGAAGAATTTCTTGAAATGCCCACTTTCCGTTTTATCGGTATAGCGGTCGCGGCTCGGTATCATGCTTTGGCAAAAAAAGATGAGCAAATACTGAAGTATTTTGAGACAATCTATCTCCGCCAGCCGAGTATCATTGAGAACGAGGAGATTCTCCTTCAGTTCTTTGCTGTATCGGAAAGAAAGCAGGTGGTACTCACGATCAAGGCGATGAGAATTCTCATCGCTTCAGCGAGGCGGTACAATTGGGAGATGCCCTATCCGGAACGCGTTCTTGATCTGGCCCAGCAGGTCATGATCTATTTTCGCAATCAGCCGCGGCGTTTTCTGAACGAGCAGGTAGTGAATGAGTATGTGAGTATGAAGACGGGTGCCCAGATCGGGGAAATCACTCAGAGTGAACAGCAGAAACTTTTGAATCTCGAGACGGAATTGCACGCTCGCGTCGTCGGCCAAGACGAGGCGATCAATCAGGTCTCCCAGGTGCTCCGTCGGGCACGTGCCGGTTTTCATGATGCGAAAAAACCGCTTGGAAGCTTCTTGTTTCTTGGACCGACGGGAGTCGGGAAAACCGAAACCGTCAAGGCCTTGGCGGAATCGATTTTCAATGATGAGGAGAAGATGTTCCGTTTGGATATGAGCGAGTTTCAGACAGCGAATAGTGTCGATCGCCTTCTCGGTTCTCAGGAAGATGGGTCATCCGGCATCTTGACGAAGGCGATGAAGGAACGGCCATACTGTATTTTTCTTCTTGACGAAGTCGAGAAGGCATATCCGAAAATTCTGGATATCTTTCTGCAGGTTCTCGATGAAGGCTCAATCACGGATGCTTTCGGGGAGAAAATCAGTTTTCGAAACGCCGTCATCATCGCGACTTCGAATGCTGGTTCCATCTTGATCAAGGACTTGTCTCAACGAGGTATGCCGCTCAACGTGCTTCGGAGGCAGGTGATCGACGGGATAGTCCGTGACGGAACCTTCCGTATAGAGTTCCTGAACCGTTTCGATAACCTGATCTTTTTTGAAGCCCTTTCGATTACTCAGCTGATACGCATCGCGGATCTGAAACTAAGAAAGTTCGTCGAGCAGGTCAAACAGCAGAAAAATATCACTCTGATCATCGAACCAGGTGTCGCTGAGCGCATCGTCGAACTCGGATATGAGCCTGACTTTGGTGCCCGCTCCGTCAACCGCTTCATTACGGATCATGTCGAGGATATCATCGTACGGAAAATAATCGTGGGTGGTTCGGAGCAATCAGGCGGAGTCCTGACTATCGCCCCCCGGGATATCATGGGGATTCAAGTCGGATAGAAGCTGTTCTTGAGGGAACGCATCCCCGTGGAGGATACTTTCGGTTTTTTCGGAAGTACGATAAGCTAAGGACACTGAATCGTGACGATATTGCGATGTCCATGTCCCGAAAATTGCATATTTTGGTGGTGGCTCCGACACCGTTTTTTTCGGATCGGGGGACCCATATCCGCATCCTTGAAGAAGCTCTTGCTCTTGAGCAGCTCGGGCATACGGTGACGATCGCGACGTACCATATCGGAAAGGATATTCCTTCATTTCTCGGATCCCGAATCGATATTCGCCGTATCCGACGGCTTCTTTTTTGGTACAAGAAGCTTGAAGCTGGTCCGGATTGGCAGAAGATTATTCTTGACCTTCTTCTGATCAAGAAAACCCTTTTTCTCGCCCGGACGAAACGGCCGGATATCATCCATGGACATCTGCATGAAGGGGTCCTCATCGGATGGGTAGCCCAGAAATTGCTTTTTTGGCGCAGGATAAAACTCGTGGCAGATTTTCATGGGAGTCTGGTGAAGGAAATGGTATCGCACCAGTATCTCGGACAAGGGGTCCTCAAGAAAGTATTCCGGTGGATCGAGGACTTCATCGATAACTTGGGAGATGGCGCTGTGACCAGTTCGTGGGAGAATACCGAGGATATTCGTCGTATCCGGCAAGGGAAACCGACGGAGACTTTGCTTGATGGAGTGCGTCTCGAGATGTTTCAATCATTGCCGGATCGGAATGTGCTTCGGGATCGGTACCGGATACCGCAGGAGAAAACGGTCATCGTTTATACTGGCGCCTTGATTCCGAATAAGGGCATCTCCTTTTTTCTCGAAGCAATACCGCTTATTGCCGAAAAAAGTGCGCAGGCATATTTCGTGATTGCCGGATTTCCGGTGGATAAGATCGAATCATATCTTTCGACCAGCCTCTTTCGCGAACGTGTGACCGTCATTTCACCCCTTTCCTACTTCGCTTTGCCAGAAATCCTAGCTTTGTCGGATATCGGTGTCGATCCGAAGGAGGCTGAGGTGAAGCAGGCAAGCGGGAAGCTTCTTCAGTACATGGGAGCCGGTTTGCCGGTAGCCTGCTTCGACACCAGGAACAACCGTGAATACCTGGGCGAGGGAGGAGTGTATTCCCGGGATATATCAGCGGCTGGTTTGGCAGGTGCGATCGTCTCTTTGCTTGGCGATACGTCGACATTGAAGCGGCGAGGCAGAGTGAATCGCGAACGAGCGGAGCGATTTACATGGGAAGATTCGGCGCGTTCTCTCGAAAAGATATACGGGAGTCTGTTATGATCGTTTTGTCTGGAACGGTCCGAACACATCAGATACTAAGAGAACGATATGAAATTTGCATACATGATGAAGCGTGTTACAAGATATTGGCATGGCAGCGGGAGATGGTCCGCAGCGATTCTGCTTTCCGGTATCGGGCTGGTTCTCCTGATCGGAACAATCGGTTGGTCTTGTTTTTTTGATGGATGGAGACTTCTACCATCGACCGACGTACGGAAAAGAGTCGTGGCAGTACCGAGTACTCTTAAGGTGGGTTTTACGACCGATTGGGAGTATGGATATCGTCAACGCATGAAGCACAAGCTGACCCTTCAGTCTCTTCCTGCGCTTGAGGAGGCAGTCTCATATCTGAATGACACGTATCATCCGGATATCGTTGTCGGTGGCGGTGATTATATCGAAAGTACGGGAGTCAAACCGGAACGCGCAAGGGAACAGCTTGCCAAGGTAGACGCGGTTTTTCAGAAACTTTCGGCGCCCCGATTGTATGCACTTGGCAACCATGACTTGCGCTCTCTTACGAAGGCTGATGTGCGTGAGGTACTCGGCCTGGAAGAGAATCATACGTTCCGTGATATCGGCGACTGGCGGCTCGTGGTACTCGATACGAATTTCAACGAGGACGGCTCGGATCGGGGGACGAAACAGTACGTCACGGGTTTCGTGAGTGAACCCGAGCTTTCTTGGTTGGCTTCCGCACTGCGGACGGATCGTCCGGTTCTGGTATTTTCGCATCATTCGCCGGTCATGTCGCCGAATGTGGATGGTATATTCGCAGTGAACATCCTGAACGCCGAATCCGTTCGCAGGGTGCTTGAAGAAGCGGGCAGTGTCGTCGGGGTCGTTTCAGGACATAGTCCGTATGGGTATGCTGAAGAGCGGAACGGGATTCACTATTTCGTCGTCGATACGCTTGCGAATGAACCGGTTCTTGGGACATTTGCGACTCTCGATCTCCGGTATGCGAAGGAAACCCGGGAAGCCGAAATCCTGTTTCGAAGAGTTGGTGGAAATCAGCGTATGGTCCAGGTAGTTGACCGGAAACTTGGTACGTCGGAAAATGAGGAGGACGGTCTTCCGGAGCTTTTTCCGGATGGAGCGGATTCGTCGTTGACTGATGGTTCGGATACGGAAGAAAAATACTAAGAAGGAGATAAACATATGAAAGTTCTCATTACTGGCGGAGCGGGATTTATCGGAAGTACATGCGCCAAGGCACTGATGGAACGGGGAGACACCCCTGTTCTTTTGGATAATTTCAACGATTACTATGACCCGCAATTGAAGCGCGATCGGATCGCGCGATTCCTTGGCGGATATGAGGGGCGTTTCATTCTACGGGAAGGGGATATTCGTGATACCGAATTCACCACGGGGGTCTTCGCGGATGATCAACCGGAGAAAGTGATTCATCTTGCGGCGATGGCCGGTGTTCGAAATTCGCTCAAGGATCCGCTTTTGTATGCGGATGTCAATGTGCTCGGAACAACCAATCTGCTGAGTCTTTCCGTCAAACACGGTATCAGGAACTTCGTCTACGCTTCCTCTTCCTCAATCTATGGGAAGAATGTCCCGCCTTTCTCGGAGACGGACAATGTCGATACCCCGATTTCTCCCTATGCCGCGACGAAGAAAGCGACAGAGCTGATGGCGCATACGTTCAGTCATATCTATCAGTTGCCGACGACCGGGCTGCGTTTCTTCACGGTATATGGTCCGTGGGGGCGTCCGGATATGGCCCTCTTCAATTTCACGAAGAATATCTTCGCGGGTCAGGAGATCGAAGTGTACAACTTCGGGAATATGAGCCGGAATTTCACGTATGTCGACGATATCGTTTCAGGGACGCTTACCGTACTGGATGCGGATTTGCCATGCGATGTCATGAATATCGGCGGCGATCGTGAAGAGACCTTGCTGACCTTCATCGAGACGATCGAAACCTGTGTAGGGAAGGCTGCTAAGAAGAAGCTGATGCCCATGCAGCCGGGTGATGTCGTAAGCACCGTGGCCAATATCGATAAGTTGCGCGGTCTTGGTTGGCAGCCGACCACCCGTATCGATGTCGGAATCAGGAATTTTGTCGAGTGGTATCGAGGATATTATAAAGTATGATGTATGAAAAAGATGGCGCGAGGAGAGACGGAAAAATTTCAAAATGGTGAGACTTGCCTGATGTCAGAGTATTCACTCGGAGATGAGACCATGGATGCCGCCATCGCACAAATCAAAGGCCGATATCCTGATGAAGGCTGGGCGATGAATCGAATATCTAAGGAGATAGCGTTTGTCATCAATGGTCAAGGGAGGTTGATACATGCAAGTGGGGAAGAAAAGGTTGAAGTAGGCGATGTCGTGCTGCTTGAGCCTGGCGAGAAGTTCTACTGGGAAGGCAATATGGACATTTTTATCAGCTGTACCCCTGCTTGGAAATACTCGCAGTATGAGCATATTGTTGATTAAGGAGTTATGAAAATTGCCTTGGTACATGATTATTTGGTGCAGTATGGAGGGGCTGAGCGGGTACTCGAAGCCTTTGCGGAACTGTACCCATATGCGCCCATCTATACATTGATTCATGATCCCGAAGCGATGCACGGTGTTTTCGCGGATAAAAGAATCTATACGTCATTTTTGCAAAAATATCGCTTTGTTCGGAAAAATCACCGGCTCTTTCCTCCGCTTATGCCGCCGGCTATTGAGCAGTTTGATTTTTC
>CAYMZY010000011.1:0-28398 GCA_964395165.1 uncultured Bdellovibrionales bacterium
GTTTGACAGAAAACCGGAAAAGCGCTAGAATAAGCCGGTATTAATTTTCTTGTGATTCCATGAATATGTTGGCTGTGATTCGTACAGGTGGAAAGCAGTACCTCGTTTCCGAGGGCAGTAAGGTGAAAGTCGAGAAACTTGAGGCTGAGGTCGGTGCAACTGTCGATTTCGAGGTGCTTTTTACGGGTGACGAGAAGTCGGCAGTCGTCGGTGTCCCGGTGCTCGAGAAGGCTAAGGTAACCGGGACGGTTCTCCGGCAGGATCGGGCCGATAAGGTGACCGGTATCAAGTTCAAGGCCAAGAAGCGCGAATTGACTCACTATGGGCATCGCCAGGCATTCACTGAAGTCGAAATAACCAAAATCTCCGTATAGAAAGATCCGAGTGGTCTCAGTACCTTTTTCAACCCAAAGAAAAAGCCGGCGCGTAGCAGTGCCGGTTTTTTTTGTGCCTGGGTTCAGGCTTTTGTCGGTTCCCGGAAAAAGATGATTTCCAGGACCGGTTGCTGTGGCATTGACGGTCGCCGGAAATAGGAGTGTACCTCGTCCCCGTCGACGGCGATATCGACTTGATATTCCGTGTCGGTAATGAACCCCTGACCGACGACGGAGCATCTCGTGTACAGCGCTACATCATCAATGCAACAACAGTTTATCAGGACGAATTTCATTGCCTCCTGCAGCGGGTGTCGTCGATCACCTTGATGGACGGTTCGAATGAGCCACACTTTTTCCTCCCTCTCACGAAAAAACTGTAAAAATTACTCTTTTTTATTATACACTTTTACTTCCTATTTGTCAATGATGCTGTGATCGAGGCTTCGTCGGCATATTCGATATCGCCACCGGTAGCGAGGCCGCGAGCGATGCGGGTGACAGTCGCGCCCGACCCCTCGAGTTTTTTCTTGATGTAGAGGGCGGTGACATCGCCTTCGGTAGTCGGGTTGGTGGCTAAGATGACTTCGGAGATGCTGTTCAATGTGACTCGGGCGACGAGCTCTGCGATCTTGAGGTTCGCACTTTCTTGTTCACGGCTCATGTCCATGACCCCGCCTAAGACATGGTAGAGTCCGCGGAAAGCGCCGGTGCGTTCGATAGCGATGACGTCGAGCGGTTCTTCGACGACACAGATGATTGAGGAGTTGCGGTTCTGATCGGCGCAGATTTCACAGAGGTCGGTTTCGGCGATGTAGAAACAGCGGGTACAGCTTTTGAGATGATGAAGATCCTCGAGCGCCTCGGCGAATGCGAGGAGTTTCGCTTCATCCTGTTTGAAAAGGTAGAGCACGAGCCGCTCGGCCATCTTGGGACCGATGGACGGGAGAGCGGAGAAGTGACTTATGAGGTATTTGAATTTTTTCGGGTATTGCATGGGAGGAGCTCACGACTTATAACTCACAACTGACTCATAGCGGATGACTGATCACGCGTAACGTACCACTTGGGACTCATAACGTATCACTACTCCCTTATATTTTGTCACTCACAACGGAAGGGAAGGTGAGTGAGGCAGTGTGGGGTAAGCCGGGTACTTATTCCGTATGCACGCGCTCGAGTGAGCGGAAGGTCGTCGCGTTTTCCTCGAAGAAGAGCGAAATCTTGCCGACCGGGCCGTTGCGGTGTTTCGAGACGATGACGTCGACGATATTCTTGTTCGGCGTATCCGGTTTTACTCGGTCTTCGCGGTAGAGGAACATCACGACGTCTGCATCCTGTTCGATAGAACCGGATTCGCGGAGATCGGAGAGTTTCGGGACCTGATCTGGCCGAGATTCGACGGCGCGAGAAAGCTGGGAGAGCGCGATGACGGGGATGTCGAGTTCCCGGGCGAGCTGCTTCAGGCCGCGGGAGATTTCCGAGATTTCCTGGACGCGGTTATCGCCGCCGCGTGAACGGCCCTCCATGAGCTGGAGGTAGTCGATGATGATGAGTCCAAGATTGTGTTCAGCTTGGAGTCGGCGGGCCATGGTGCGCATTTCCATGATATTGAGCGATCCGGAATCATCGATGAAGATCGGTGCTTCGGAGAGGACACCCATGGCGTCGGAGAGGCGTTCGAAGTCGTTTCCTGGACCATCGCTCGAGAGTTTTCCGGTGCGGAGACGCCAGAGATCGACACCGGCCTGGGCGGCGAGCATGCGGTCGATGAGCTGGTCGGATCCCATTTCGAGGGAGAAGATGCCGACTGGGACCTTGGAATAGACGCCGACCTGGCGGGCGATGTCGAGTGCAAAGGTGGTCTTTCCGATACTCGGGCGGGCGGCGAGGATGAGGAGGTCGGATTTTTGGAGTCCGGCGAGCAGGCCGTCGAGATCCGGGAAATGGGTCTGGACGCCGCGGAAGGCATTGTCGCTCTTATGAAGCTCATCGATACGGTTGAAAGCCGATTCGAGAATGGATTTGATCGGAACGAAATCCTGCTTGATGTATTTCTGGGAGACTGCGAACAGTTTCTGCTCGGCCTCGTCGAGCACTTTCTGGACGTCCTCGGATTCGTCGAAACCCATCTCGACGATTTCGCTTGCTGCGCCGATCAGGCGTCGGAGCAGCGCTTTTTTTTGGACGACTTTGGCGTAGTGGACGACATTGGTTGCCGAGGGAACGGTATTCACGAGCGAGGCAAGATAGCTCGATCCGCCGATTTTTTCGAGGAGTGAAGTCTCTTCGAGACGGTTGGCGAGCGAAAGGACATCGATCGGCTCATTGTCTTCGTAGAGTTTGAGTATGGCCTCATAGATACGGTTGTGATCATCCTTATAGAAATCACCGATACGTACGATGTCGGCTACCTGGATGATGGCATCCTTATCGAGCATCAAGGATCCTAAGACCGACATTTCGGCCTCGATATTCTGCGGGGGGACTCGGAGATGATCAGAGGAGGTTTTTGCCATAGTTCATACAGTATACCCGCTTGGAAAAGAAACGTATAGACTCATTGACAATATCCATTTTTTGGTGTTTTATGAAGTAGGTATTTTAAAAAAGAAACGTCAAGAGGTTGGCGGATAGCAGGCGGTTGGATTTCTTTTGGGAGGTTCAAAATGGCTGAAATGGCGGCAAGGATAGAGGTTCAGGCCACGGAATCGATAGCAAGGCTTTCGATGGAGTTCCGGGCTCTCGGGGGGTTCCAGATGCTTACACCGGATTTGGAACCGAAGGTATCCGATGGTTTGAGCTACCGAAGACTGTTCGTGTGTCACGGACAGAATAATGAGGCATTTCGATTGACTGGTCGGGATATATATCAGCTTTTGCTTTTAGACCAAAGCCGTTTCGTGTCACGGTCGGTTGATTTTATCCGGCAGTGTGCTAGTTTCACGGATATTTGGTTTTTCACTCGATTTCCAGCGTACCTGCCTCTGCATTGGCGGGGTAAGCGTGTCTATGGGTGGAAAACCTGTTTCCGTATCGGTAACCCATCACAATGCGCTGTCCCATACCTCGACTGCTCTGAGTTTTCCGGTCTTCCGGAACAAGTACCGTGCATACGGTATCACTATCTTAATGCATACTACGGCCAAGGTGATTACGCGGCCATAAGAACTTGACACGTGGTTACCCGGTTTCAGTCGGGTGAGAAATGAAACGGCCTGTTGATATGAAGGCCGTTTTTTTATTCCCTTTGTAGGGGGGTTTAGAAAATAGGGTTCAGCCTGGACAGCAATGAGAAAAGTACGTATAAATGAAGATAATTCTTTCTCCAGGATGTCGTTTTTGAGAGAGAAGTTCGGGTTGTTTGACAAGTCGACTGTATTTTTATTATCGGGAGATAAGAATGAAAAAGGAACGGCTGGGAACGGAATCCGTGCTCGGATCGCTACCGGTGAGCGTGGAGCATCTGGTGTGTTTCCTGAGGTCGATCGGCATTCAGGAATCGGCCCTTGTGGGTATATTGCAATTGGGCGTCGTCCATCTTGTCGGTAGGATGTCGGCAGCACAGCATCAAACGAGGGCCGTTTTAGGAGGAAAGTCTGTATTGGCGGTTTCCCGTCGAATGAGTACGCTTCAACTCGCTCCTTTACCGCCATATGTACCGGCAGGTTGGAGCATCGAGAGTGATTCTTATCTCCTTCCGGAGGTTTCGGGATCAATCGATATTGAGCGAATATGTCTTGGCTCGATTGCCAGCGCGCAAAACTCCCTTCCTGGTGTTCTGCCGGCGTCTTTCCTTGATGCCTTTCTGTCGTTACCGAATTTGATTCCTCAATCATGGATCGGGTATACGGTGGTATTCGGAACGCCATACCGTAATGCTAGTGGGAATCGGTACTTCCGGTGTCTCAGGTATGCGGAATACCACTGGTTTGGTTGGTTTTGCCAGCCAGGCGAGTTCGATTCGGCGAAGTACGTAGCTGCGCTGTACGAAGCATAGATCATAAATAAGATGCTCCTTCGTACTTTTCACAGACCCTGCTTACTCATTCAAACGAAAGGCAGGGTTTTTCATTTCTCCTTGTTCACTTGTGGACCGTTCGGGGTGTCTTCGATGGTGTAGCCGGCCCTGAGTATGGTATCGCGTAGGCGGTCCGCTTCCGCGAAATCCTTGTTGGCTCGGGCGGTCTGGCGATCTTCAACGAGTCTTCGAATTTTGTCTGGAAGCTTTTCCTCCTTTTCAGGTTCGAGACCGAAGAGGAAGAGAATCATTTCGAAAGTCGATCGGACATCGGGGTTGAGTGATCCGTTCCGGTCGAGCGCACTGTTTGTCTCGCGGGCAAGCTCTTGGGCGACTGTAAGTGCAAGGGGAGTATTGAGATCATCCTCACAGGCTTCGACGAGGCGTGCGAGCCAGGAAGCAGCGGATAGGCCGGTATCGGAAACCGAAGCCGTCATGACGCGAACGGAGGTCTTGAGAAGCGATTCCTTGATTTTATGAGCCTGTTCGAGGCCTTCCCAGGTGAAATTCATCTGACTACGATAGTGAGCTCCGAGGAAACAGACCCGGAGATCGCTCGGGGAGAATCCGTGTTCGATGATATCGGCTAGCCGGTAGAAGTTGCCTTTGGATTTGGACATTTTGACTCCATCAACGAGGATATGACGCGTATGGAGCCAATAGCGGACGAAGGGTTTGCCGGTCGCGCATTCGCTTTGGGCGATTTCGGCCTCATGATGCGGGAAGATATTATCCTCGCCGCCGGTATGAATATCGAAGGAGTCGCCGAGATATTCCTGACTCATGGCTGAACATTCGATGTGCCAGCCGGGATAGCCTTCGCTCCAAGGTGATGGCCAGTGCATGAGATGTCCTTCTGGTGCCTTGAGCCAGAGAGCGAAGTCCCAGGGATTCCGTTTATCAGGATGTTCTTCGAGACGGGCACCGACCTTGAGTTTGTCGAGAGTATTCCCCGAAAGGGCGCCGTAGCGATCGAAGGAGGTGACGTCGAAGAAGACGTTGCCATTCGCGGTATAGGCATGTCCGTTCGCGATGAGTTCCTCGATGATCCTGATCATTTGGGGAATATGGGCGGTAGCACGGGGGAAGAATTGGGCCGGCAGGATATGCATCGCCGCTTCATCCTGATAGAAATGGTCTTCGTAGAATCGGGCGATTTCTTCGGGTGTCTTGTGTTCTGCCAGCGCTTTTTTGGCCATCTTATCCTCGCCACTATCTCCCTGAGCGACATCGTCGGCCGTCATGTGTCCGACGTCGGTGATGTTTTTGATATGGCGTACCTCGTAACCGGCACGGAGTAGTACACGCCGGAGAGTGTCAGGGAAAACGAAAGCTCGGAGATTGCCGATATGGGGATAGTCATACACGGTGAGGCCGCAGGTATACATGCTGACCTTGCCTTTTTCTCGGGGAACGAATTCTTCTTTGGATCGGGTGAGGGTATTGTAGAATCGCATAGGTGGGAGTTATCGGGAGTGAGTTGAGAACTTTATCCAAACAGATGTTAGCAAAAAAATGGGTGTTTGCCCATTTCTTGCGATTTTCAGTTCTGAAGGCGTGCTGTCAGAACCACCGTTTCCATTTAAAGATGACGACTGTCACAGCGGCGATGACAAGCATGAAGACAGTATGAATCCAGAAGGCGTTCGGGCTGTTGCCGAAGGGGATGGCGGCCGTCATCGCGAGCATATTGGTATACACCGACATCGGGAGGAGGACAGCAGAAAAGATGGTGAGAACCTTCATGGTGAGGTCGAGCTTACTCGAGAGGAGGGAATTGTTGGTGGCCTCAAGCGCTTCAATGGTTTCTTTGTTGCTTTCGAGTATGTTCCAGATGCGGATATTGGTGCCGATGAGGTCTTGGAAGTATGGCTTGAGATCATCGGCGACGTGCGGATGGTCTTTTGCGAGGAGTGATTCGAGTATGGAACGCTGTGGTTTCAGCGTCCGTCGGAAATTGAGGATATCGCGTTTGAGAACGGAAATCTCGAGCACCATCTCTTTTTCCTTTTCCGCGAAGACTTGGGATTCGACGAAATCGAGGCGCTCGGCGATGTGGTTGAGTTTCGGGAAGCAGGAATTGAAGAGGATATCGAGCACAGCGTAGAGGAGGTGCGTTGGAGTCTGACTCATGTAGAGTCGGCGACGACCTTCGTTCTTCGCGAGTTCGGAGAAGAATTTCGTGAGCGGGTAGATGTCGTGTTTGTGACTGGTGATGAGGTATCCGTCGGTGAGGATGATATCGAGTTCGCCAGGGAAAGTCGTCCGGTGATCGGTATCGAAGAGGGGTATGTGGATGGAAAGAAAAAGACACCCGTCATACTGGACGACTTTCGGTTGATAGGTCGGCGTGACGAGCTCTTCGATGGCGAGGGGATGAATGGAAAAGTTTTCTTGAAGATACGTGATGTCTTCGTCATGCGGATCTTCGAAGTCGATCCAGGTGACCTGATGGAATTTCACTTGATGCATAAGAGAAGATTTTGTTTTTTTGGAAAAGGAGAAAGCCTTCCTGTTTCCAATTTGCAGTATACCAGAATCATTTTGACAGCGGAAGAGAAATATCGTACAGTGTTTCGGTATGCTGAAAGTTTTCCTAGTCGCTTCGATACGCTTCTATCAACGTTTCGTGTCGAGCGAGCGTGGTCTGCTTGGCTTTTTCACCGGTGGGCGGATCTGCCGTTTTCATCCGAGTTGTAGCCAGTATATGCTTGAAGCGGTGGATAGCCGCGGGGTTTCCAGGGGTTTCTGGCTCGGACTTAAGCGCATCGGTCGCTGTCATCCTTGGAATCCAGGCGGGTACGATCCAGTCCCTTGACAATTTTGAAGAAAGGAGGTGTTCGAACCCTGAAGAAAATAGGGTAACCGTTTTGCAAAATATCTTCATCCAAATCGAAAGGGGTTATTAGATGCAAAAGGTAAGAAGCAATGGAAATCGGACTCCCAGTAAGCGGCGGACGGCCGGAAGTCGGCGGTTCAACGGAGCGGTGATTCTTCCGAAGTCGCTGGAATCCTCGGAAACGAAGCTCAGCCCGAACGGTCGCGGTCGTGGTCGTCGGAGGAGTGATCCGACGGATACGGTAACTGGCGGTTAGGGTTCCGAAAGCCCTGTTCTTCGTCGGGGGGACAGGGCTTCTGGTATTTTTTTGTAGGGGTTTTTAGGAGGGATAAGTATGTCCCCAAATAAAGCGGATCCGACTTCTGTTGAGATGTGCGCGTTCATGCGTCGCCTGTTTTCCGAAAGAGATTTTTTTGACGCCCTGTGCATATCGGTACAAGAATATGAGAAAGCGAGGTGTCTCTATGTCGTGTTCGGGGGACAGACGATAACGGTTTCCGTGAATCACTGGACAGACTCATTGATCCTACTCAGACTGCTCGGTGCGGACGAGAATGGGGGGGATCCCGAATATCGCGGAGAGAGTATCCTGTGTAGGGAATCATTTCTGAGACTCTTGCTCGCGTCCGATAAGTCGAATGGTTTTTTTTCGGTCTATTTTCGGGCCCTGGAGATATGCGTGAGGATCGAAGTATCTTCTCGCTGGTCGGCGAGTGAATGGAATTTCAGTATTTCCACCGAGAAAACCTGAGGTGCTGCTTTCATATCGGTTGACTCGAAATTTAAAAAAATCCCTGCCTTGGCAAGGGATTTTTTCTTTTAGTCGGTATTCTTTCGCGAGGAATCGGCTATTTGCTATCCTGAGCGATGACATGGACGAAGGTCCGTTTGACGAGGCGCCCGGTAAAGCTGGTCACCTTTTTCACCTGGAAGTGTACCTTTCCTGAAATCATGGCGAAGAGGGTATCGTCGCAGGCACGGGCGACTCCCTTGCCCGGGTGGAATTTCGTGCCACGCTGGCGAAGGATGATGTTGCCGGTTTCTGCCCGCTGATCGCCGAAAATCTTGATGCCGAGACGTTTGGAAATGGAGTCGCGGCCAAGGTCAGTAGAGCCGCCGGCTTTTCTGTGTGCCATAGTTTCAGATATTACGTATTTATCACCTGTACGGTATACTGAAAGAGTATAACATGCTTTGCGAGACTGTCAATATCTGAAGTATATCATGGATAAAGATTCCTTTCCGTCACGATTTCTTAAGGGTTTATGGAAGCGGTTTCAGAGGAGTCGTGATTCTTTATTATTTTTTTTCGGGGTACTGGCGGTTGGGGCGCTTGGATTTGAGGCTGGATTCATCTCGGGGATGTCGAAGAGTCGAGAGCCGCTCCGTATCGAGCTCGCGCCGGAAAGAGCTGCGAGTGTTATTACGGACGAAGCTTCGCAGATGATTTCCAATCAGCGTATCGGGGAGAGACTGGGTGACGGTGCGGATCTCTCTCAGGGCGCCTGTGCCTTTATAGCGAGTCGGAACTCCAAGCTCTTCCACGCTTCGACCTGCGCGGTAGTGAAGCGTATCAAGCCGGAGAATAAGCTGTGTTTCAAGAATGCCGTTGAGGCGGAGGCTCGGGGGCTGAAACCGGGATGTTTGAAATGAGAGCTGCTCTTGTAGGAAGAGAGGTTCCCGCGATACAATAGGAAAAAAACATGACTACCGTTTCCGAACACGAAGAACGATACAGTAAGAAGAAAACTTCGAGCATTTCCCTGCTCTCTTTTTTGTTGGGTTTTATCGACGCCTTCGTCATCTATACCCTTTCGAGTTATTTCGCGGATATCGTAGGGGAGCAGTTGGTAGGAGTGGTCTATTTCATCGTTTTCGGCATCCACCTCGGATTATTGTTCTCGCTCGATTCCTTCGTTCGGCAAATCGGCCGGGTACGCTATCTCGTTTTTTGTCTCGGCCTTTCCCTTCTGGCGATCGGTATATTGCCGAGCGTTTCTGCTGGTATCGCCGGGTTATTTTTCGGTATTCTCTATCTCGCATTTTCCAACACCGTCTGGGTGGCGCTCGACATCCTGCTGGAAAACTATTCCGAAGATAAGCTTTCCGGAAGGATTCGCGGCTTCCATCTCATGGTCATGAATATCGGTTTTCTGCTTGCCCCATATCTCTCTACTCAGATCCTCTCGCGTTTCGGACATCCGGCAATCTTCATCATCGTGTTTGTCGGTTATGTGGTGGCCTTACTTTTGGCGGTTCTGCTTTTTCGGTCTGATTATCAGGTGGTACATCATCCAGAAATGCGTTTTCTCCAAACACTCCGCGAGGTGATGCAGCGCTCCTCTCTCCGGCATATTTTCGCCGTGTCGTTTGCGCTCGAGTTTTTCTATTCCATCATGATCATATACATGGCGCTACACCTTCAGAATATCGGGTTTTCTTGGGAGGAAATCGGGCTGATATTCACGATTATGCTGCTCCCATTCGTCTTCCTTCAGTATCCGATTGGGGTATTGGCGGACAGGCGATTCGGGGAAAAAGAGATGCTCGCCCTCTCGTTTCTTCTGACCATCACAGCGACAATCGGCGTTATCTCCTATTCGGGAAAAATGCTGTTTGCCTGGGCAGGGATACTCTTCGTTTCCCGCGTGGGAGTAGCGGCGATAGAGGTGCTTCGTGATTCATATTTCTATAAGCAGATTGACGGTAATGATACTCAGATCATCGCCTTCTTCCGTATGGCTCGTCCGACCGCCAATATGCTCGGAGCGGTGATTTCCGTAGGGCTTCTGGCCTTCTTCGATTTACGATCGGTATTCTACGCGGTCGCAGTCGTCCTCTTTTTCGCGCTGTTCCATATCTTCAAGCTCAAGGATACGGAGAGCGAATTCGAACGGAAACGGAGGTTGGGACTTCCGGGATGAAACACGGGAGCCTTTCTTCACTCGGAGAAAGATGTTATTTTAGTTGAGGATCGGTCCGTCTGATCGGATATCGACAGGTTTTTTCGGGTACCCTCCTTTTTTACGAGCGTCTTGCTTTCTTATGGGATATCATTTTCGGCTGGAGCATTTCGAAGGCCCTTTGGATCTGTTGCTTTCACTTATCGAAAGGGAGAAGCTCGACATCACTACGGTAAGCCTGGCGCAGATCGCCGACCAGTATCTCGGATACCTTTCAAGGGAAAAGGATGTCACATTGGAAAATCTCGCCGCATTTCTCTCGGTCGCTTCCCGGTTGCTTCTGATCAAATCGCGGGCCCTTTTGCCCGTATTGACATTCACGGAGGAAGAAGAGGAATCAGTAGATGATCTTGAGTGGCGATTGCGTCAGTATAGGATGTTCCGTGATGCGGCGATGGTACTTGGAACACTGCTTGCAACCCGGAATGAATCGTATGCGAGGGAGGGCTTCTCAGGATTACAGATCGTTTTCTACCCGCCGAAGGATTTTTCGGCCGAGGATCTCGCCCGTCACTTCCGTTCGTTGCTCGGAAGCATCCCGGCGCAAGAAGAAATACCCGAAAAGATAGTGGAGCAGGTGATCTCGCTTGAGGAGAGGATCGTTCACTTGCAGAATCATCTGACGGAACGCATAGAGACATCATTCGCTGAATTTTCCGGTTCTGCCCGGAATAAGACCGACGTCATCATTTCGTTCCTTGCGCTTCTCGAGCTCATCAAGCAGTGCTTTCTGATCGCCGAACAGGATCATCTTTCCCAGGGTATCCGTCTTCGCCGGATCGAAAAGGAACCGGTGAAGGAAGGGTTTTCGGAGCCACCGAATGAATGAGTGTTTTGGGGAGACAACGATTTTTGCAGCAAAATTCATATCTTCATTCACTATGGAAAAGAAACAGTTGATCGGAGCTCTTGAAGCGGCGCTCTTCGTGAGCGGAGAACCGGTTGCATTGAATCATCTCGAAAAAGTGCTGGACATAACAGAGACTGAGCTTTCCGAGCTTGTCGTTGCACTTCAGGAAAAACTGGAACATGATGGGAGTTCTGGGCTCCAGGTGATACGGCATGCCGGAGGTCTCTCTTTGGTTACCAAGGGTCTTTTTGCTCCATTCATGGAACAGCTGACCAAAGCCGCTCTCCAGGAGACGCTTTCTCGCGCAGCCTTGGAAGTTCTGGCTATCATCTCGTATCGTGCTCCGGTCTCCCGGGCTGATATAGAGGCGATTCGCGGGGTGAATTGCAGTTTTACCCTTCGGAATCTCTTGCTTCGTGATCTGATCGAACGAATCGGTAATCCTGAAGATAGCCGCGGGTATCTTTACCAACCGACTTTCAAGTTTCTCCAGTCTCTGGGAATCTCTTCGGTGACAGCCCTGCCTGATTTTGAAACCTTGAAGGATGATGAGCGTCTGCTTCGTTTGATCGAAGAGGAAAAAGCATTGATGCCATCCGAACAATCAAAAGAGACTGATACGCCATCCGATATTTCTCCTGTTTAGAAGACGTCGCTTATGAATCTGAGAGTCTTGGCTGCTGTGTTTCTGTGCGGGGTGCTCTGGCTAAATGCCGGCGAGTTGAAAGTTTTTTTTGGGGGTTTTTTGAAACATGAATCGGCGCTCGGACGGAAAGTGGAGACCCCTTCGCTCGAGATTCCTCTTCCTGAGCGCTCTTTGAAAGAGAATGTGGACCCGATTGCCTTCGAAAATCGTGCATTTACTTCGACTTATCAGCCGGTGAGGAAGTCGTCCGCATCGAAGCTTGCGGTCCCGACTGCACATTCCGCTGTCATCATCGACACGGACTCACAGGAAACGCTTTTCGCGGATAACGCCGATGAGCACCGACAGATTGCTTCCTTGACGAAGTTGATGACAGCGCTTATCACTATCGAGTCAGTGAAGAACCTTGATGAACCCGTGACTATTGATGAAGAGGCAGTTTACGCCGAAGGGACGAGGGTCGGCTGTCCGAGAAGCGGATACTGTATTGGTGAACGATTGAAGGTCGGTGAACGGATCACAGTCCGGGACCTCCTGAAGGCAGCCCTCATGAATAGCGCCAATGATGCGGCTATCGCCCTTGGGAAACACATCGGGACAACTCAATCGGGATTTGCTACAATCATGAATAGACGGGCGAAAGAGCTCGGCATGACAGGAACTCATTTCTGCACGCCTTCCGGTCTTGAACCGGATGGGCATGAGCACGAATGCTATTCAAGTGCTCGAGACGTGGCCAAAATGACTATTCAGGCCTTGAAATACGATATCCTTTGGCAGATCATGCGTCTTGAAGAAACGAAGATATCTTCGGTTGACGGGAAGTATCAGCACGATATTTTCAATACCGATGAATTGCTCGGACAGATGCCGAATCTGATCGGAACGAAGACAGGATTCACCCCGCTTGCCGGTCGGACATTATTGGCGGTTGCTCATCATCCTGAATCGAATCATCGCGTGGTAGCCGTTGTTCTGGATGACCAGTACCGCTGGCAGAGTATCCGCTCGATGTTTGACTGGAGTTTTCAGTCATTCGATTGGCAGTAGGATATTCTGGCGCATTCTCTTGAAACGAAAAACGATTCTGATCTTTCTTTTTGTAAGCATTATCTCATCATATGTTCAATATTCCGCAGATACAGCATGCTCCGGAAATGGCCAACGTCTTCAAGATCCTTCTTACGGGGGTGCTTTCTTTTCTTCTGGCTTTCGTGATCACTCCTTTATGGACGCATGTTTTGTATCGGTACAAGATTGGAATCAAGATTAAGAAAACGGGTGTTCAGGGAGACCAACTTACTTTTGTTAGTCGACTGCACGCCGGAAAGGCTGGGACTCCGACTATGGGCGGCGTGATCGTGTGGATGACAGTTCTGATTCTCATTCTCGCTTCCCAGTACGTTTTCCCTTTCGTCGCCGATTGGATGGGAGCGAATTTCATCGCTAACCTCGATTTTCTTCGACGGCGTGAAACGTGGCTGCCGCTTTTCGCACTGGTCACCGCGGGTATTCTCGGACTTCTCGATGATTACTGTAGCGTGAAGAGTATCGGTACAAACAAGGGTGGCGGCCTACGTTTCGCTTTCCGTTTCTGGTGGCTTTTTCTCATCGCCGGACTCGGTTCCTGGTGGTTTTATGCCAAACTCGGTTGGGATTCAATCCATATTCCGGCGGTAGGGGACTTCACCATCGGTCTCTGGTATATCCCGCTCTTCATTTTCGTCATCTTATACATGGCTATTTCTTCCAATGAAACTGACGGGCTCGATGGCTTGAACGGAGGCGTTCTTCTAATCGCTTTTACGGCATTCACCTTCATCGCCTTCATGCACAATAAATCCGATCTTGCGGCATTCTGCGCAGCCGTCTCCGGAGCGCTCCTGGCGTTCTTATGGTTCAATATCTATCCGGCCCGATTCTTTATGGGAGATACCGGCGCAATCGCGCTTGGTACGACGCTCGGTGTTGTCGCGCTGCTCACGAATTCGGTTATCGCTCTGTTCATCATCGTGGCTATCTACGGGCTTGAATCGGTAAGCGCGGCGCTCCAGCTGACAAGCAAGCATTTTTTCGGCAAGAAGATCTTTTTGGCGGCACCGCTCCATCATCATTTCGAAGCGAAGGGCTGGCCTGAACCGAAGGTGGTCATGCGTGCCTGGATATTCACCGCCGTGACAGCGCTTCTCGGTGTCCTCATGGCTATTCTGGGTATGGGGCCTCACTGATAAGACACGGGCATCTTTGTGAGAAATCGTTTATACTTTGAAATGGGTAGGCAATAATTACACGGTAAACAATAATCGTATGCTGAAGACGCTTCGTCAAGGAGACTTCAAGGGGAAAAAGATTCTGGTCCGAGTGGACTATAATGTCGAGCTTGATGATATCAAGAACGTCCATGAGCATTTCCGTTTCCATGTCGTCAAGGAAACGCTTCGGTTTTTGAGCGAGCAAGAGGGATCAAGAATCGCCCTTCTGACACATTTCGGAAGACCGAAAGCGGGGGTATATGATGCGGCATCTTCGACGGAACGATTGGTTGCGAGTGTGGCGCGCGCCACGGGTAAAAAAGTTATTTTCGTTCCTGATTGTACTGGAGAAGTGGTTTTGAAGGCGCTTGCGGAACAGGAGCCGGGAGAGCTTCTTCTTTTGGAGAATGTCCGTTTTAAGAAAGGTGAGGAGGAGGGTGACATCGAGTTGGCCAAAGACCTGGCTCGGCCGTTCGATGCTTTTGTCAATGAAGCCTTCAGCGTTTGTCACCGAAACCATGCTTCGGTGACCGTCATTCCGAAGTTTCTTCCTTCTTTCGCCGGCTATCGTTTGATAGAGGAGATGGAAAAGTTGGACCAAACGAGATCGAATCCTGATCATCCGGCTATCGCGATCATCGGCGGGGCGAAAATTGAGACAAAACTGCCGCTTATCAAGGCGCTTGAACCGAATTATGACTGCATTCTTGTCGGAGGGATGATCGCCAACGAGGCAATCGATCAAAAGATTGAATTTTCCTCGAAAGTACTGCTCCCGATAGATTTCAATGCCCCCGAACGTTTCGATATCGGAGCTCAGACCATCGCTTATTTCTCGAAAATTATCAAAACTGCCAAAACCATCGTTTGGAATGGTCCATTGGGAAAATTTGAGGAAAAGCCTTATGATATCGGGACAAACGCCATTTTGCACGCCATTCTTGATACGGAAGCGGAAGTGGTCATCGGCGGCGGTGAGTCATTGGCAGTGCTTGAAGCTGTTGGTGCGATGAGCCGGGTCAGTTTCGTATCATCGGGTGGCGGTGCCATGCTCGAGTATATGAGCGGTGTCGAATTGCCAGGCATAGCTGCACTGAAGAATGCCCGGGTGCAGGAGGTGGCTTCTTCACTCTAGCTAACCATATCAATTTTAATAGATTCAACTGACAGAGTATGACAATCATTCAAGATGTTTCCGGTCGCGAAATCCTTGATTCACGAGGTAATCCGACCGTCGAGGTCACACTGACCTTGGAAGATGGAACCGTCGCGATTGCTGGCGTTCCATCGGGAGCCTCGACGGGCACATTTGAGGCGCATGAACTTCGGGACGGAGATTCTGGGCGCTATGGCGGTCTCGGGGTACGTCAGGCAGTCGCCTTTGTGAACGGAGAATTGTGTGACGTGGTCAAAGGGAAGGATGCGGCCTCTCAGCTCTCACTCGATATGCTCCTTCGGGAATGCGATGGAACGAAGAACAAATCACGTGTCGGAGCCAATGCGATTCTTGGGATTTCATTGGCTGCCGCTCGCGCTACCGCTCTGAGTCGAAAAATGCCATTATATCGATATATCGCCGAACTTGTAGGAAATCCTTTCGATCTCGAGCGGTTTCCCGTTCCGATGTTTAATATCTTGAATGGGGGGAAGCACAGTGATTCCGGGCTCTCTATTCAGGAATTCAAGCTGGTGCCGAGCGGGGTTGCTTCTTATCCGGAACAGCTCCGGGCTGGGAGTGAAATTTTTCATTCGCTGAAGAAGTTGCTCGAAGCGGATCACTTTTCGACCGGGGTCGGAGACGAAGGTGGTTTCGCCCCGAGGCTGGAAAGCCACGCTCAAGCACTGGAAAAGATCAATCAGGCCATCGGTGAAGCGGGGTATGAATCAGGTAAGCAGGTTTTCCTCGGTTTGGATGTCGCTGCGAATTCTTTCTATGTTCCGGAACAGGACTTGTACCAGATGCAGCCTGAAGGAGCGAGTCTTTCCCGTGACCGGTTGACGAATCTGTATCGGGAGTGGATCGAGAAATACCACATCGTTTCCCTGGAAGACGGCCTACATGAAGAGGACTGGGACGGCTGGCGTGAGATGAGTGAAAAGTTGACCGTTTCCCCAGCGAGTTGGGGGAAGAAACTTCTTATCATCGGGGATGATCTTCTTGTAACGAATAAGGAGCGGGTCGAGAAGTCCCTGGCGGCACATTCGTGCAATAGCGTTCTCATTAAACCGAATCAGATCGGAACGCTTTCCGAGACGCTTGATTGTATGGTGCTCGCTCATGCGAATGGACTCGATACGGTTGTGTCTCATCGGTCCGGTGAGACAAGCGATGATTTTATCGCGGATCTCGCGGTTGGGGCGGGGTCCCGCTTCATTAAGACCGGATCTCTTTCACGCGGAGAACGTCTGGCAAAATATAACCGTCTGCTTCAGATCTACTCCGAGCTGCATTCGGCTTGATACGAAGTATCTTCATCCGATTATCAATCGCCTATGTTCTTCCAACCGAAAACGCCCGAGGTCGTCTGTATCGGATCGTGTTCCCAGGATATCTTCTTTCCGAGCGATGAATATGTCGTATTTGATACGCCGGAAGATATCACTTCGAAACGGAAGGCGGCTTTCGAAATCGGAGGGAAATTCCGAGTTCCGGATCGATATGAGGCGATCGGTGGTGTGGCTGCCAATGCTTCCATCGGCCTCGCGCGGCTCGGCATCGTTTCGGCCTGCTATACGCATATCGGCCAAGATGGACTCGGTGACTGGGTGCTGCATGAACTTGAAAAGGAATCTGTCCTGACGCATTTGGTTCAGCAGGAGCCTGGCATCAAAACGGATCTTTCGGCAATAGTCGTCCTCGTGAAATCCGGAGATCGGATCATTTTCCATAATCGGGATGCCAACGAACGTCTTCGCGTTGACGAGACGAAACTCGCGCGTGCGAAGTGGATTCTTATGAGCGCGTTGAATGGTGATTGGAAGACGAACGTTGCGAAGGTCGTTTCTTATTTAGACCAGTCATCGACACGGTTCGCCATCAATCCGGGACAGCACAACCTGAAGGATGACCCGGAGCTTCTTCTTTCCCTGATCGCTCGGGCGGATGTCGTAGTACTCAATAAGGATGAGGCCATCGAACTTCTGATGCGTGAATCGGGAGCGGATCGGACCCGTCTTGATGATGAACGTTTCTTGCTTGAATCGCTTCTTGCGAAGGGAGCCCGTTCCGTCGGCCTGACCGACGGCGTACGCGGGGCATGGGCGACAGATGGGACCGACTTTCTCTTCGCTCCGATCCATGCGCTTGGACCGGTTGTCGATAGCACGGGTGCGGGCGATGCTTTTACTTCCGGATTCCTCGCCGGTCGAGTACGAGGGTCATCGCTTCGGGAATCACTGGCGACCGGTATGCTTAACAGCGGCGGAGTGGTGACTCGGTACGGTGCCATCGATGGACTTCAAACCAAGTCAACCTGCGAACATCTATTGGGGGAAGTCGAAGTTTCTGCCTTTTAGACGTGTTTTTCGTACCGAGCGGTTCTGGCCTGCTCCGGAAGCGGAGCGATTCACGGATCTGCAAACCGTCTCGTTTCCCGTCGGTATTTGTGGTATACTTGCCATGGATATTCGAAACAAAAAAGGAAAGCTATGAAATTTTTCTCGTGGGGAAACGGCCCACAGGCGGTTCTCGCTCTCGATATAGGTACCGAAGTCGTCAAGGCTTTAGTATTGCGTATCGAAGAGAATGAGGGTCGAGGTGTCATCATTGGGGTGGGAAGAGTAGCACAGAAACCTGGGAATATGCGGAGCGGAGCAGTCGCCGATATCAATGGCGTTATTGAATCGTCCCGACAGGCCATCGATATCGCGACTCAAAATGCCCAAGTCAAAAGGATCGGCAAGAGTATTATCGGTATCGCCGGAGAATTGGTCAGGGGGACTACGACGACCGTTCACTATAGCCGAGTCGATACGAACCTTGAAATCGGATCGTCCGAGCTCAAAATGATCATCAAAAAAGTCCAGGAAAAGGCTTTCGAACGAATCAAGAAACAGCTTGCTTGGGAGACCGGACAGGGGAATATCGAGGTCAAGCTGATAAACGCTGCGATGGTGAGTGTAAGCATCGACGGGTATCATGTCCAGAATCCGACCAACTTTCAAGGGAAAGAGGTGTCTATGAGTATATTCAACGCGTATGCACCTCTGATCCATCTGGGTGCGCTCGAGACGATAGCCAAGGCTCTCGGGCTCGATCTTCTTTCAATCGCTGCTGAGCCGTATGCGGTCGCGCGGTCGGTCGAGGTCAATGATATGAATGACTTCAGTGCGATTTTCATCGATATCGGAGGAGGAACGACGGATATCGCGGTCGTACGAAATGGCGGTTTGGAGGGAACCAAGATGTTCGCGCTCGGTGGGCGAGCTTTTACTAAACGGCTCGCGCAAGAGTTCGGTCTGACATTCGATGTCGCGGAGCAGATGAAGATCGATTATGCAAACGGAAAGCTTCACCCGGAAGATATGGCGAATATCACTCCAATTTTTGCCGATGACTGCCGGATATGGCTTGGTGGAGTTGAGCTGTCACTCAGTGAGTTCGCTGAAACAGATCTTCTTCCCTCCCGGATTTTCCTGTGCGGTGGCGGTTCGGCTCTCCCCGGTATTCGGGAATCGCTTTTGTCTCCAGAATGGGCTAAGACACTGCCTTTCGCCCGCCCGCCACAGGTGAACTACCTGCAGCCGAAGGATATCGCGCGTATCGTCGATACGACCGGAGAATTGATCAATCCTCAGGACATAACACCGATCGGCCTGGCACATTTGGCATTGATCGGAATTTTGGATGAAGAAAAGGAATTGACTCAGATCCTTCAGAGAAGCATGCAGCGTATCGGCGATCATCAATAACTCCTCCCTATGGCGCAAACATTCTTTATCGACTCCGATGAAGAGATCATCTCGGTCATCGGGTATCTCAGAAAATCCCCGGAGGCCGAGAACTATTTCGTTTTTCCGAAGCGATCGCTCGTGTTGCAGAGTGCTGTGAACCTCCGTCTGTTCCAGCGTGAAGCCGAGAAGCAGGGGAAACGGATCGCTATTATTTCACAAGATGAGAACGGTAGACAGCTGGCGGAACGGGTCGGGATACCGACCAAAGAGTATTCCGCCGAAATGAATGCTCTTCGTCCGGAAGCAGCTGTACCGGCAATCGCTCCTGTCAGTGAACCGACGAGGCGATCCACATCCGGTGGACCAGATCAACAGTCGGGCTTGCTTCCAAGAAACGAAAAGTCTCCCGTCATGCCTTCGCTCGGCCATCTTGGATCCGATACGTTCGCTTCGACGCCTGTTTCTTCCGGAGTTTCGACAGTTTCTCCGCAAAGTGGTGAACATCGGCTCAGGATCCGCGATGCTTCGTCTCAGTATCAGACATCCTTGAATTCAGTGCGAGCGAATGACGTCGGGTCGCCGGCCGTGTCACCGTTACGGAATCCTCTCCCGCAACTGCCCTCGCGTCCTGAAGACCAACCGCCGATTCAGTCGGATGTTTCGATGCATCGGCAACCGGCAGCATCGATTCGTAACAGTGATAGCACTGATCTTTCGGGCCGCAATCAAAGACTGGAACGTTTTTTTCAGCGCGAACCAGGAAGTACCGCTCCAGTACCGGATTCGTCTCAGGCAGGGAGGTATCCAGATCCCCAACCTGTCCATCCGATGGTTCCCAGCCGGACTCCTTCGACGCTGAAGGCCCAGAAAGAATCCTCGTCTTTTTGGAGGACCACTCTCTTTCTTTTGGGTGGGATAGCTATCGTAGGGGGTATCGGTGCGGCGGTGTATTACTTTCTTCCAAAAGCTTCGGTTCTGATTACGCCTCATGAGATTACACATGAGGTCGAAGCGAAATTCGAGGGACGCACCATCCTTCCAATCGGCGATCAGGAGGATGGTTTCATACCGGTACGCAAGATTGAGAAGAATTATGAAAGTGCCGTGACGGTGGAATCGAGCGGAAGAGCGTCCTCAGGAAATCAGAAGGCAAGGGGAACTCTGATCATTTCCAACGAATATTCGAGTGATACACAACCATTGATCGCGACTACCCGCTTCGAGACCGGTGATGGAAAGATATTCCGCCTAGCTGAGTCAGTGACGGTTCCGGGAGTGACTATCGTTGACGGAAAACGACAGCCTGGTATCGTTGAGGCAGTCGTTATCGCTGATGCTCCGGGGGATGCCTACAATGTCTCCCCGACCGATTTTACGATTATCGGGTTTAAAGGCGGACCGAAATATGAGAAGATCCGTGCCCGCTCGAACAAGGGTTTCTCGGGAGGAGGAGGGAATGAAGAAAGTATATCGAGCATTACGAAAGAGGATATCGATTCCGGTACCCAAAAACTCAAGGAGCAATCAAAAAAAGATTTTCTTTCAGCCGTAGAGCGGGAACTCTTGCCTAATGAGCGCCTGCTGACCGATTCGAGCGAGGTCACAGACACTCAGATGGGAGAGCTTCCTTTGGCTGGGTCTCTTGGGGAACGCTTCGATATCAAGGGGAACTTCACCGGGCGAGCCTTCGTCGTTTCGGAAAAGATCCTGAAAGAGAAGCTTGCGGAGCGGAATCTTCCGGAGAGAAAAGGTGTCTCTTTTCGTGTAACGGACGCGACGATTTCTTTCGAAGGTGTTCTTCCTCGGTATGATGAGGATAAGGTAACCTTCGATGTCCGTGCGACGCTCATGCTCTCTTCCGTGATTGAGACGGAAAAACTTCGAGGGGAGCTGCTCGGATCGGATGAGGACGGCATTAAATCGATACTGGAAAAGCATGCAGAAATTAAGAAGATCGAGGTGAGCTTCTCCCCGGAATTCCTTTTCCGCAATATCCCGAAAAATGAAAAACGGGTTTCCGTCCAAGTCATATCGGATCGATAGACTTCTTTTTCTGACGATCTGACTCTTGATTAATTGGCTGATTTTTGATAGAATGTTATGCGCATCGATACGGGGAAAGATCCGAGCATACTCGCCCAAAAGCGAAAAATCGAGATGGAAGTCACCTTGCTTTCTTCGGACATGAAGAAGGCGGAGCGGGCAGTTTTGATGCTTCGAACGGAAAACCGTTCACTTGAAAATCAGAAAAAACGTATCATTTTGGAGCTTGACCGGAATGCAAGCCTGCTCCGGACACAGGAATCCGTCCTTCAAAAGATCATCGCCGATCTGGCGGTTCAAAAGAAACGTCTCAATACGGTACATTGACTCGCAGCCTTTTTCTTTATCCTATCACTATGCCAGGAACTGATGAGAAGATATTCTCCTTGCTTGAAGAGATGAATGGGAGCCGATCCGATAAGCTCGACCTTTCGGATTTCAATCGGAATCGGATCAAGGGGGAAGTACGTTACTCGACCTCTCCAGAGGACGCGGTGAAGGTTTTGCGGGAGGTTTTCGAGTGGCGTCTCAAGGATTGGGAATATGATGAGATAAAGAAGAAGCTTGGTTGGTAATCCCTGTCGTACACGCGCTTATGACTGACTCTCTTCGTGAACGTTATTTGGATTTTTTTGCAGGACATGGACACGCTGTCGTGCCCTCGTCACCACTTCGTCCAGAAAATGATCCGACGACGCTTTTCACCAGTTCCGGCATGCAGCCGATGCTGCCGTATTTTTTGGGAGAAGCGCATCCTCTTGGTCGGCGCATTGCGGATTCTCAGAAGTCTTTCCGCGCTCAGGATATCGAAGAGGTAGGTGATAATCGCCATACCACTTTTTTTGAGATGCTCGGCAATTGGTCTTTCGGAGACTATTTCAAGGAAGAACAGATTGGTTGGATGTGGGAATTCCTCACTCAAAAACTCGGGATTGATCCATCCCGGCTTTATTTCACTTGTTTCCGGGGGAACACTGAGTTGGGTATTCCTCGAGATACTGAAGCTGCTGTCCTCTGGCAGGCCCGTTTTTCTGAAGTAGGTATTACTGCCTCCATTGTGGATTTTCCCGAGCGAGAGGGAATGCAGGGCGGACGCATCTTCTATTATGATGAAAAGAAGAACTGGTGGAGTCGCGCCGGCATACCGAGCAATATGCCGGAAGGGGAGCCCGGGGGACCGGACACGGAAATGTTTTTTGATTTTCGTCCGGATCTGGGCGAGTGCTGTATTCCAGGGACGCCGTTTTCGAGCGAGTTTTGTCATGTGAATTGTGACTGTGGACGTTTCATGGAGATCGGCAATAACGTCTTTATGCAGTACAAAAAAACAGCGACTGGTTTTGAGGAATTGGCCCAGAAGAATGTCGATTTCGGTGGGGGACTCGAACGACTCATGGCGGCAATACTCGGTAATCCCGATATGTTTGCCATAGACTTGTTCGCGAAGGCACGGACAGTACTCGCGCAGATTTCCGGTAAGGTTTACGGAGCTGATCCACAAGAAACCTATGCCTACCGAGTCGTACTCGATCACATACGCGCAGCTACTTTTTTGATCGGCGATGGTATCGTACCCTCGAATAAGGATCAGGGATATTTTGTACGACGCCTTATCCGTCGAGCTGTGCGTTTCGGCAGAAATTTAGGTTTGATGCAAGACTTTACCGATCGGGTGGGACAAGCCTTTATCGAGACCTACAGCGAGGCTTACCCGGTTCTTGTTGAACGGCGCGAATATATTTTGACTGAGCTTTCTCGTGAAGAGGAAAAATTTCGGAAAACGCTTGAGGTAGGACTGAAGGAGTTCCGTAAGCTTTCCGGAGAAACGATTAGTGGTGCTGATGCCTTTGTGCTTTTCTCCTCATACGGTTTCCCGATTGAGATTATCGAGGAGCTGGCGAAGGAAACCGGAAAATCAGTCGATATCGACGAATTTCGAAAGGAGCTCGAGAAGCACCAGGACCTTTCCCGGACAGCGAGCGCGGGGAAGTTCAAGGGGGGGCTGGCAAATCACAGTGATAAGGTCACGGCTTTTCACACGGCGACGCACTTGATGCTCGCAGGTTTACGTCGCGAGCTCGGGGAATCGGTGCATCAGGCCGGATCCAATATCACGGACGAACGCACTCGTTTCGATTTCACCTTTCCGGAAAAAGTACCAAGGGAAGTTCTTGATCGCGTAGAGGAATACGTCAATGCCGCGATAGATTCCGGAGCGTCGGTGAAATCCGCGATCATGGACAAAGAGGCCGCCCGGGCGGCCGGTGTCGAGGGGAGCTTCTGGGAAAAGTATCCCGAAAAAGTGACTGTTTACCAGGTCGAAGGGCCAGATGGATCCGTGTATTCCCAGGAGTTGTGCGGTGGACCACACGTGAAAACGATGGCGGATATCACCCGTTTCGGTCGTTTCAGAATCCAGAAAGAAGAAGCATCTTCGGCGGGTATCCGGCGTATCAAAGCGGTCCTCTTCGATGCTTGACGGTTGAATTTTAGCACTCTATAATTGAGAGTGCTACTAATCAGGTAATGCAAAGGTGTATGAAGAAACCGAATATCAGACCGCTCGGAGAGAATGTCCTCGTTCTACCTGAGAAAATCGAACAGAAGACGTCGGCCGGTATCTTTTTGCCGGATACGGCTCGTGAAGAACGTCCACAGCAGGGTCGTGTGATAGCTATCGGTGAGAGCGAGAAAATCAAGGTCTCCGTAAATCAGAAGGTCATTTTCAATCGATACGGTGGAACGGAAGTGAAAATCGGGACTGAAGAGTATCTGCTTGTCGCGAATAAGGATATCCTCGCGGTGGTTTCTCTGGATTAGATCCGAGATACTAGGAACGGAATTGCCGAAAAAATAAATGGCCCCTCGGTATCTTTCGAAGGGCCATTTTTTCTTTCAAAGACTTACTCCCTTTTCGATTGGAATACCAGCCTTTTCGATATCGGGAGGCGGGTCGGAGATCGCCCGGACTCGAACGAAGTTCAGATCGGAGAGACGAACGGCTGCCTGAAAAGCTTCAAGCATGGTATTTCCGTATATCAGAAACAGGGTTGATCGGTTCAGAGAGGCTGATTTTTCCTCAATCATATCAAGAGGGATGCTGACAGCGTCTTTGACGTGAGCGAAGGAGAACTCCTGAGTGCTCCGCACATCAATGAAAGTGAATTTTGGGATGCCTGCCTCAGAGAGGTATTTTTTTGTCTCTTCAGCCGTGAGATATGTTACTTTGGAACGGTCGATGAAGGAATCCGGGTCGCCGAAGGAGATGAACGGATAATGCTCCCTTTTGAGATTTTCGACGCCTCCAGTCACGAAAAAGTGGGCGATGCTGCGTTCCTCCAGGATCTCATGCGCTTTCTGAAGCGATGCAGCCTGATCAAGAGAAAAGATGATGATATATGGACCTGGTTTCTTGGTGATATATGTGGAGAGTTTTTCTTCAGGAACGTACTCCGAGTAAGGGACATGGGATACGTCGAATGCCTCTTTCGTCCGGATATCGATAAATCCGAGATCCTTCCCTTGTCCGAGGGCAAGCCAGATGTCTTGAATAGAGATGAAGGGGAGTTCCCGCGTGTCGGATGACGCTGGTTGTTCCGTTCGGTCCGGAGAGGAACTTGAGGATATCAGAGAGGCGTTCCTGAAAAGCGGTTTCAAAAGGATGAAGATGCCTACGCAGAAAATAGCGAGAGTCCCCAGGAAGAGGACGGCGCCTTCTCGTTTATGTGAACGTTGTCCGGAGTGACGTTCCATGTATTCTTTTGTTTATTGTAGGATGCTTCCGATAAAATCCCGATACCCGCGGATGAATGTCCGTATATCGAGACGTTCTTTTCCTTCAAGTTGAAGTTCCTCGAGAAGGAGGATGCCTGTTCCAGTCTGTACGCCGATGGATTCTCCGATCTCGAAGACTTCTCCTACAGCATGTCTGAATTGGGGTGACTGCTTGATATGGGACACGGAGAGCAGTTTGAGGCGCTGTACCGAGCCATTCCTTTTCCAGAATGTGAATATCCCTGGCCAGGGGGCGAGTGCGCGGTAACGGTCATAGATGGTTTGGGAGTCATCATTCCAGAAGATATGTCCGTCTTCTCGGTCGACAAGTTGGCAGAGCGTCGCTTCTGTCGGATCCTGTTTCTTAGGGAGCATTTTTCTTTCGATGAACGGGGCCAGGGTATGTGATAGGAGTTCGGCGCCTATATTTGCCAGACGCGTCTCGAGATCCGGTCGGGTTTCGTCCGGACCGATATCCGTTCTTTCGGAGGTGATGATATCTCCGGTATCCATACCTTCATCCATGAGCATCAAGGTGATACCGGTTTCGGTCTCCCCTGAAAGCAGGGCATTGTGTATCGGTGAAGCACCTCGCCATTTCGGCAATAAGGAAGCATGGACATTGAGACAGCCAAATCCCGGAAGGGAAAGCATGTTCTTGGGAAGAATTTTTCCGTACGCGGCCACGATAATCAGGTCCGGCTTCCAGAGTTTCAAGGCTGAATATGCGTCTCCGTCAAGCTTGTTCGGTTGTAGAACCGGAAGACGGTGATCGATAGCGACCTCTTTTGTTCGGCTCGGTCGAAGCTCCCGGGTTCGTCCTATCGGCTTATCCGGTTGGGTGACGACGCCGACTATCTGGTAGTGATGGTCGATAAGGCTTCGGAGTATGGTCGCAGAAAACTGAGGTGTTCCCATGAACACGATTCGTATTTTCGGGACTTTTTCCTGTATATGGATAGCGATAGGAGAGTCCTCGTTATTCGACGATCCGTCCATAGATTTTCCCTTGCTTACTTTTCTGTTTCCGATAACGCTTGCATATAAGTATACCATCAAGATGGTCTATTTCGTGCTGCAGCACTATCGCGAGAAGACCGTTCGCTCGGATGCGCTTCGGAAGACCTTTCTCGTTCCAGTATTTGACCGTAATCTCCTCGTGACGTTCGATAGGAAAAAACTGTCCCGGAAGACTGAGACAACCTTCCTCAAAAAAGATCTTCTCCTGCGAGCGGCTCGTGATTTCCGGATTAAGATACTTGCTGATGGCACCATCGATCTCTATGACGCATATTCTTTGGGAAATTCCGACCTGTGGGGCAGCGAGTCCGATGCCTTTTTCTTGTCGCATGACGACTATCATTTCATCGAGTAGTTGTTGGATTTCATCGGAAAAAGGCAGGCTGACCGGAACAGCTTTCCGGTTCAGGACATCGGTATCGGCTCCGGTGATGAGTGTGAGCGTTTTCATACGTGAATCGACAGCGGATCTCGATCGATAAAGGTATCCTTTGGGAGAGTCGAGAGCCAATCAATAAGAGAAGGTGGTAGAGCGTCATCTTGGACTCGGAAAAGGATACGTGCCGTATATTTTCCCCGAAAATGACGTTCATTTGCTTGCTGTATGAAAATACGCCATTTTTCACTTTTTGGCAATGTTCGAAGGCTTTCTTCAAGCTTTGTCACAGTTTTGTCGGCCTGTTCCTTCGTATCACGGGAGACTTCGATGGAAATCAGTCTGGAAAAAGGCGGATAGGAAAGGAGCTCGCGGTCTTCCCGAAGCAGCCGTTCAATGTGTTCGTAGGGTTCCGTTGAGAGTTTTTTCAGGAAAATATTCTCCGGCTGAAATGTTTCAAGGAACACTTTCCCGTCGAATCCAGCCAGTAATCGTGCCCGGAAGATACGGAGTGCGAAACGTTCATCGGTACGGAAATCGCTCCAGGCGAGCATTGAATCGGCATCGATGAAAACGACTGTCCGGAGCTTATCGTCGTCGAGGATATTGAGAAGGGACGGGACTCCAATGATGATATCAGCTGAACCGGTGATACGGTCTTCGACCAGACGGGTCCGCTCGGATCTTTTCTCGAGCGTGTGTTTGTCGATGCGCTGAATCTGAGCGACGGGAAAAAGTTTTTTCATTTCCCTTTCGACCCGCTCTGTACCGAAGCCAACCTGCTTGAATCCGAGGTGCCCGCATTCGAAACAGCTGGGAAACAACGGAGTCTCATAAGAACAAACCGCACAGGAAAAGGAACCTGACTTTTCCGGGTGAAGCACGGCCCGACATTTCGGACACCGGAAAATCTTTTTGCAACTTTCACATACCGTGATCTTCGAATAGCCGGATTGGTTCACGACCAGGAAGACTTTTTCTTTTCGTGTCAGGGCATGACCGATGTGTTCCCGGGATTCGATGGAAAGCGGGGAATGGTTTTTCCGATAGCGTTCGAGGCGAAGGTTGACGATACTGAGCGGAGCGAGAGGAAAAGACGAAGCTGGATCAGTATGGGCAAGCCGGGAGGAAACCCGACGGTATGTCTGAGCCGTATCAAGGAACGAGGCAAGTGATACGAGATGAGATTGGAAAATTTTCGAAAGCATCGGTACGACACTTCTGGCATCGTAGCGAGGACTCATATCCCATTGTTTGTAGGCATCATCGTCGGCATCGACCATGATGATCATGCCGAGATCCGCAAAGGGAGCGAAGAGCGACTGACGGGTTCCGATGAGTACGGTTCCCGGGATACGGGCTGCATCCCAGGCCGTCAGGAAATTTCTCTGCGTCAGAGAGCTGGTAAGAAGAATATGTTCGACACCAAAATCGGAGAGGCTAGACGAGAGAAATTCTGCACCGAGTATCTCAGGAACGAGGACGAGGACGGATCGCCTCACTGCCGATTTCTTCTGATATTTCCGTATGAGCAGAGCGATTGCTGGAATCCGGTCTTTCGGATGTAGAGTCAGTGCTTGCGGACCACCCGTAAGGAGGGATGCTATCGTTTTTTTAAGTTCGGGAGAATCGGGGAGAGAAGATGGATGCGCGTTTGATTGGACGGTTTCTTTCGGGTGGGTTCGTGATGGTCTTTTTCCATCCGGAAGGAAATGAATCAGCGTCTTCCCGAGAGGAGTGAAGTACTCGGAGCTTATTTCCTTGGCCAGTTCGATCTGCTTTTCGGTGAGTCCGTCATGCACCAGGACAGAGGAGATCTCCTTGATCCAGGAAGGAGGACGTGTTTCAGACATGCCGCATGCACAGACAACCCCACGCAATTCCTGCTTGCCGAAAGGTACGGAAACAACCGCTCCGACCGGAAGCCTGATTCGTGAAACATATGAAAAAAGAGGGGAGCGCTTGAGGGGGAGTATCGAAAGTGGGGCCACTTCGATACGATGGAAAACGGTTTCTGCCGGCATAGCATGTTTTTCAGAATCTCATACCCCATTGTATCAAGTTTCCTTCCCCCTGTATGTTCTTTCTGGTTCTTCCTGGAAATGACTTGCAGTTTCGGCTTTTTCAAGCTAAAATTCTTCCATATATATGCTTCAAAGAAGACTTTTTGTCGGAATCCCTCTTTCTTCAGCCTTAGCATCCCGATTGGCGCGGGAAATGTCTTCGTGGCCGGAAGAGATTTTCCTCAAGACCGTGAAGGAAAATCTACATGTGACGCTGTTCTTTCTCGGCTTCATCCCCGAATCGATGGTGCCGGAAATCTGCGAGAAAGTCCGCCGGCTGTGTG
>CAYMZY010000012.1:0-27724 GCA_964395165.1 uncultured Bdellovibrionales bacterium
ACGGGGACGTGAAAAGTATGGCGGAAGCGCGGGCGCGCGTCGAGGAGACTGGGTGTGATGGCGTAATGATTGGAAGAGGACTTTTCGGAAATCCCTGGTTTTTTGCGGATTTGTTTCCCATATCGGTGGCGGAGCGGCTCCGGGTGATGTGTGAGCATACGGAAATCTATGAAGAACTTTTTTTCAGGAAGAAAAGTTTCGCGCTCATGAAGAAGCACTATCAGGCCTATGTTCATGGTTTCGATGGAGCCAAGGAACTTCGTACCGCACTGATGGAATGTGAAGATGCGACCGCAGTTCGGAACTGCACCGAGGCATTCGTGAAGAAGATGATTGCTTGATGGATTATAGACGGGAATTCGGTATTTGTTTGTTTTGGCCAGTGCTATTTTATAGTGTGCTCTTTAAAGGCCTCGTTGAATCTTTTTTTGAGCAGAAAATAAAACCCCGTCTCTGGTAGAAGACGGGGCAGAATGGACCGATGAATCGGTGAGGTCAGTCCGCGATTCGCCAGTGAACTTCTTCTTCGGCACGGAGTGGAACGAGAGTTTCCTGGCCGAAGGGGTAGGTTGCAGGGACGATCCAGGGTTCCTGGATCAGCGTCACGGTACCCGTGTTGCGCGGGAGTTGATAGAAGTCGGCGCCGAAGTGACTAGTAAAATCTTCGAGCCGGCTGAGTGCCTTGACGGAGTCGAGGGCTTCGGCGTAGAGCGGGAGTGCGGCATGGGCCGTATAACAGCCTGCGCAGCCACAGGCCGTTTCTTTTGTGTTTTTCGCATGCGGTGCCGAGTCGGTACCGAGGAAGAATTTCGGATTACCGGAGGCGGCTGCGGCGAGGAGGGACTGTCGGTCGTCTTCGCGCTTGCAGATAGGGAGACAGTAGTAGTGCGGTCGGATGCCTCCTGCGAAGAGACTATTTCGGTTGTAGAGGAGATGATGTGCGGTGATCGTCGCGGCGATGTTGGGACCGGCTGCTTCTACAAACTCGATCATTTTCCGGGTCGTGACGTGTTCGACGACGATACGGATATGAGGATGCCTTCGAGTGATCAAATTGAGGGTTTCGATGAAGCTCGATTCCCGGTCGAAAATATCAATTTCCCCTCGGTTATCCTTCAGAGTTTCACCATGGATGGAAAGGACGAGGTCGTTCCTCTCCATAGCCTTGAAGACCGTATCGAGCTTCCCGATGTCGGTTACACCGGCTGCGGAATTGGTCGTGGCATTGGCCGGGTAGAGTTTGGCTGCCAGGATGTGTCTGCTTGCGGCAGCGATGACGATATCCGTGACCGAAGTGTCATCGGTCAGGTAGAGGGTCATGAGTGGGTCGAAGTGTCCGTACCGGTCCTGTTCCGGGTAGGAATCGAGTGCTTGGAGGATACGGCGACGGTAATTGAGCGCCCCGGAGGTCTGTTTGATCGGCGGTTTGAGATTGGGCATGATGAGCGCCCGTCCGAAAACCTGGGCGGTGTGGGCGAGTACTGATTGCATTTCTTCTCCATCCCGAAGGTGCAGGTGCCAGTCATCTGGCCGACGGAGCGTAATGGTTCTTTGGGTCATGGTAATACCTCCTGTTTCGGTTGTTGTCACGTGAAGATTTCGTGTGCTGCGCGGATGATTCCTGGCATGCGCCAGGGTCTGACGACGCCGAGTGATCCGACAAAAACGGCGTCGCAGCCGGTTTGGTAGAGCATATCAAGATCCTCGATAGTCCGGATGCCATTGCCGCCAACGATCGGTACGGTGACACCGCTGTCGCGGAGAGCGCGCACTTTTTCGAGAGTAAGCGAGAGGCAACTCGGACTTGAGAGCCCTCCGTCGGCCGGTATGCCGCGTTTTCGGATCGGCGATACTTTTCCGAAGCGTGACCAGTTGATGTGTCGGCTAGCCTCTTTGTCTCCGAAGGGGATGGTGTTGCCAATCCAGAGGGCATCGGCTATCCGGGCAGCCTCGACAAGGATCGGCGTCGGCATGAGCGCATTGGTATTCGCGACAATCGGAATTCCGAGGAGAGACTTCGCCGTTTCGATGAGCGTGCAGATTTCCGCGTAGAATCGGGATAGATTATGTCCACTGTTCGGGCATCCGAAATTGATCTGCAGGGCGACCGGGGCATTGAACGGAAGATATCTTTCGAGGAGTCGGCAGAATTGAGTGAGTTCATCCAAGCGTTCGTTCGAGTCTTCGGAAGCGAGCATCACGGACAGGAAGAAGGGCTTTTTGATTTTCCAGTAACGGCCCTTTTCCAGGTAAAACCGGGCTCCAAAGTTCGAGAGTCCGACCGCGTTGATCATCTCGCCGCCGTTACCGAAATTCGTCCATATCGAACGAGGGAAGAGCTCCTCGGGAGTCAGACCATTGCTTCGGAGAGACATATTGCCTTGTTCGCCAAATTTCTTTCCGCGCCTTGGTTCGAGCGTGAGTGTTTTTCCGGCGAAGCCGGTTCCCTCCCAAGTCATACCAGCGCAGCGCCAGTATTCGTGGAATGGGTACCCTTCTCCGAAAAATCCGCGTGCTCCTACGGCGCAGAATATCGGGCCAAACGCCACCTGCTCCTTTCCGAGTCTGAACATGGGTATCTCCTTTTCTTGTGATCGAATTTTTCAGGTACGAAAAAATCGGAGTGATTCCGATTTTGGCTAGTATAGAGGAAAATACCCGGTACGTCAACCGTCGTCATTTGTATCGGAGGGCATCGAGGGTATCGATACGGGAGGCCTTACGGGCCGGGAAGATGCCGGTCGCGAAGCCGACTCCGGCTCCGAACAGGATGACGGTCGACACGAACCAGAAGGGACTGAAGAAGAGGTCGACCGATTCGCCGCCGAAGCGCGTGGCGATAAGATTGATGAGGATGTTCAGCACCTCGCCTTCGAAGAATCCGAGAATGACTCCTCCGAGTGCTCCGAGGAGGCCCATGATCGTCGACTCGGTGAGGAACATGAGGGCAATACTTCGTTTGGCTGCCCCGATGGCCTTCATAATGCCGATTTCTTCCGTACGCTCGAGAAGGGCAATGGTCATCGTGTTGAACATACCAATGGCGGAGACGATGAGAGCGATGAGGCCGAATATCATAAGGATGACCTGAACGGCACCGAATACCTTGTTGGCTTGGTCAACGGTTTCGGATATGGAAGACGCGGTGAGGCCGAGTTCTTCGATCTGTGTTCGAACGCCGGCGAGCGCATCCGTCGAGGAACATTTTACCTTGAGCTTGGTGTACGCGGTGAATGGGAATCCATCGAGTGAATCCAGGGGAAGGTACGCGATATTTTCCTCGCCCTGGACGACACCGATTATCGAGTAGGATTCTTTCGGGGTAAAGGCATTCCTTTTTTGGGAGCGTCCGCTGGAATCGCTTTGGAAGAGGGTGACGGAAACGGATTTTCCGATCATTTCCTCGGGAGTCATGTCGAAGACCTTGGCGACCGCCTGGGTGATGACGACGCCGTCAGTTTCGTTCTGCGAGAAGAAGCGTCCGGCGTCGATTTTGAGGCCTTCACTTTTCAGAAAGTGGGCCGGAGCACTGACCGTATTGAGGTCGAGCGTCACGGTATCGAATTTCCCTTGCCCGGCCAATTCGAGGACAGGCAAGGTATCGGAGACATCTGGAAGAGAACGGAGTATCTCGAGCGTTTCATCGTTGAGAATGATCGTGCTTTCACTAGAAGTTTTGGTGACATCGAGACTGACCAGGGCATCGGAAGTGGTGATTTTTTGAAGCAGGGTTCTCTGGAGTCCGTAACCGAAAGAAACGAGGAAGATGATCGCGGCGATGCCGACACTCATGCCGAGCACCGTGAGAAATGTTCTCATGGCACGGGCCTTGAACATACGCAGGGAAAGCTTGATGAGATCGAAGATCCGCATAAATCGCAGGACAAGAAAAGTTAGCTGAACTTGAGAAGCATGATGATTTCGATTTCCCGGGCGACTTTCTCGACGGTATTCTTATGGAGTCCGACACCATCCTGGATCATCGGTGCATCAAGCCGTTTTCTGAGTTCGATCTGGCCGATCTGGCTTTCGATACGGAGCTTGAGGGTCGCCTGGAATCGGAGCAGTTTCTTCGCATCGAGTTTAAGATGGAAATGGGTGATGAGGTAACCTGCGAGCAGGATCGGCGCCCGATCGGCGTCGGTTTTCATCGCTTGGGCGATGGAGAGTATCTCTTCGGTGCGGGTTGAGAAAGATTCGGCGCGCATATGGTTCCAGCCGGCACCGCCTTTTTCGAGATCGAGGTCAAGGCGTTCGATGAAGGTAGTGTTGTTGATATTCTTGAAAAGGAGTTCTTTAAGGAAGGCTTCGGCCATAGCGACCTGCTCTTCATTCAGTTCGGAAAGAAGGTGTGATAGGAGTTGTTTCGCCTTGAAAGGTACCAGGAGCACATCGACCTGCTGCGGCAGCAGGCTTTTGAAGGAGGCCATGAGCATCTTGAGTTCAGGATTTGTCTGGTCGACCTCTCCCTCTTCCTCGTTTTCCTGCTTGTGGTGGACGATGGCTCGTTTTTCTTTGTGGATTTCTTCTTTGATGATGCGCCCATCTTTCATATGGACGACGCGATCAGCGTACTGAAGATGCTCCGGGTTATGCGTTACCATGACAATCGTTTTTTGGTCGATCTCGTTGAGTTCCTTGAGAATCTTCAAGACGTTTTCAGCGCTTTCACTGTCGAGGTTTCCGACCGGCTCATCGGCAAGGATGATGTCGGGGTTGTTGACGAGCGATCGGGCGATAGCGACACGCTGTTTTTGTCCGCCGGAGAGCTGATTTGGGAACTTATCTGCTTGTTCGGCGATACCGAAGCGGCGAAGGAGCTGATATCCGACTTCGAGCCGCTCTTTCGGGGCTTCACCGCGGAATACTTTCGGAAGTACCACGTTGTCGATGATATTAAGCGAAGGAATGAGATAGAAAGCCTGAAATACCATGCCGATAGCCGTTTGGTGGAGCTCAAGTTCCTCTTTCTCATCCATCTGCGCGATCAGCTTCCCCTTGACGCTGACGCTACCGTAGGTCGCGGACTGTAGTCCGGAGAGTGAATAGAGGAGAGTTGATTTCCCGCAGCCGGACGGGCCGAAGATGATCACGTATTCATGCGGGTAGACGGTCAAACTGGTCTCTTCGAGTGCTCGTGACTCATTCGATTTTCCTTGATTGTAGATAATCCGAAGTTTATCGACAATGATGATTGGCTCGCTCATCGCTTTTGATTTTGAAAACAGGATGTCACTCTCAAGAATAGCATAGGCGTGACCTTTTTCTAAGTGTCTGTCAGCGATGCTCCGTAGGGAAACGGGTCTTTCCTGATACGTTCCCGTAGGGTATTATGGAAGAGCTTTTTTGTCGCGGACCGACCGTATGAAATCACCCCTTCTGCTGCTACTCGGACTCGTGCATATCATCATCCTGACACTGGTCCTTTTGTGGTTCCTGAAGTGAGGCGGATTCGGACATCGGAGGAGGCAGACATATCAAGAGTATCCCTTAAATTCTTCCTTATGCAGGAGAGTAAAGTATTTTTCGATCGATTGCTTGCCTTCGGGTTTTGGGGGCATGACTTGGTTTCGGACATGTTGTCACGGTTCCATCCTCTCATAAAGCGTTTTCTGCTTGCGAGCGCATTCCTTTCGCTTTTCACTTTCTTTATCCCGGTACTGGCTTTTCTCCGGGGGGATTTCGGGGAAACAGCCGGGAATCTCCTGATAGGCATCCTCTTCCTGAGTCCGTTGGCCGCTCTTTTCCGTATGCGGCTCCTTCTTCTCTTGATGGGTCTCCGGAGGGAGCTCGGTATCCTGATGGGGTGTCTTGCACTCGTGCATGGCGTGGGGTACCTCGTTAATCCGAATCTTTGGCGAATCGGGCAGCCTTTTTTTGAATCCGGAATGCTTTTTTGGGAAAAAGGCGTTGTGGCCGGAATGATCGGTCTTCTTCTGACTCTCCCGCTTCTTCTCACATCGAATAATTTTTCCGTGCGTTTCCTGGGCGGAAGGGCATGGAAACGGCTGCATCGTCTTGCTTACCCAGCCTTTTTCTTCATCGTTTTTCACCGATTTCTCATGGGAGAGACCTCTGAATCAATCATTCCTTTTCTCGAGGCCTTTCTCTTGATCGGGTCGTATTTGACGGTGAAATTTCTAGCTTGGCGCCCGGCGACATTTCCTTGGTTTCAGGAGATTATCGTGAAGGTGGGAATCCGTTATCGGGAGTACCGGGCAGAGTAGGCTCAAAAAAAGAAATCGATCCTGAATCAAAAACACCGCCTCCGAAGAGGCGGTGTTTTTCGGTTTCCTTGATTCTATTTCACGCTTTGAATGAATGCCTTGAAAGTGGATGGCTGCTCAGCAGCCATCTGGGAAAGCACTTTCCGGTCAAGCTCAATATTCTTCTCTTTTTCAAGCGCGATGAAGGCACGATAAGTGATGCCATGTTCGCGGAGGGCGTTGTTGAGGCGGACGATCCAGAGGGAGCGAAAGGTTCGCTTCTTGGCGCGACGATCCCGTCGAGCATAGACTCCGGCCTTGATGACGGCTTCTTTTGCCTTGGTGAACAGCTTTTTTCGTCCCCATCGGAAGCCCTTGGCTTTCTCAAGAATATTGTTGTGGCGCTTTTTGGTCATGACGCCACGCTTGACTCTGGTCATAAAATAATATGTTTACGGCGGATAAATGGACAAATGTGCTCGTCTTGCCTGTCTTCGAACTCGGAATGTCAGGGTAGCAGGTCTTTTCGAAGAAAGTCAACAGGCTATAAGCTGGAACCGAAGTGTATCGTTTAAACGTATGGCATGACGCGGAGAAGGTTTTTCTCATCGGCTCTGACCGCAATACCGGCATCCGATCGCTTGTTGCGGGTAGCGACTCCGGTGTCCCGGACATTGTAGTGATTGTTTCCGGTTGAACGGCGGGTGACCTTGCCTGATCCGGTGACTCGGAATTTCTTGCTGACGGACTTGTTCGTCTTCTGTTTCATAGACTTTTCCTGATTCAGAGGGGATTATTGATTGATGCTGAGGAAAGATGATTATTCTGGGGCGATGAGGGCGGAAAATCCTTTTGGTGCCCGCTTGATTTCTTCTTCGAACTTGAATGGGGTGGAGAGGCTTTTGAGAAAGGCGTTCATGTTTTCTTTTGCCTTGTCTCCCAGGGCCTTTTCCCGGCCATGTAGGACCAGTTCGACCCGTATCTTGTGTCCCTTTGCCATGAATCCTTCCGCCTGGGCTTTCTTGAAGGCGAGATCGTGCGTGTCGGTGTTGAAGCCGATGCGGATGCCTTTGATGTCGATCTTTTTCTGTTTGGCTTTGGCCTGTTGTTCTTTCTTGGCCTGCTGGTAAACGAGTTTTCCGTAATCGGTGATCTTGCAGACAGGAGGTTTGGCTAGCGGGGAGACCTCGACGAGATCGGCGTCGTGTTCGAGTGCGAAGGCGATAGCTGCTTCAAGCGCCATGATGCCGTGATTTTCACCCGCTTCATCGATGACGACTACTTCGGCCGCAAGAATCTGCTCATTGATACGGAGGGTATCCTTTGGGCGGACCTTCGGCTTGGGTCGGTTGTGCCTTCTTCGTCTCATGGGATGGATATTAAAAACGAAACGGTGGAGCTGATGGGAATCGCACCCATGTCCAGTCACATTCTTTCAAAATAATCTACAAGCATAGTCCGCTGTGTATATCTTCCCTCGTCAACAGCGGACAGAAAGAAGGGAAGACGAGTCTTTCGCAAAAGGGAATCGGGGAAGAAAAACAAGAAGAAATTCCCCGAGCCTTCTCGAAGTATGACACCGGTGTTTCCCTATCGAGAATCGGGAGACCGATGGTCCAGGCCGAGCCGAATGAGCGACGCCGAAGCGCTGCTCACAGGTGATTAGGCGAGGGCGAAAGCGTAAGACGGGGTAAACGCCGAAGCGATTGCCGACTTGGCTTTTGAGATAAAGTTTGCACTTATCAGTCGATGGAAGTGTTTACGATCGTACCATCATGATCGGCTTGCCTATTTTGAAAGTACGTCCTGTCGAATCGAGACAGCCCCGGAAAATACTCGCCTTATCGCGGTGAGAATTCCAAATTCCAAACTCCAGAATCCGAAAAACGGAATGCATAGAGACTGGATCTTAGAATCAAGGATGGCCGCCTAGGAATGGTCGCGGAGGGCTCGTCTGATGCGTCGATCGGCTTCTTTTTTTCCGATATCGGCGCGTTTGTCGAAATCCTTTTTCCCTTTGCCCACGGCAAACTGGAGCTTCACGAGTTGCTTCCGAGTATACAATCGAATCGGCACCAATGTCAAGCCTTGGACGCGGACTTTTCCTATCAGCGAGCGGATTTCGGAACGCCTAAGGAGAAGCTTGCGTGAACGGGTATCCTCATGCGGGGTTTCCTTGTAGGCATGGAGGTAACGGGGGATGAAGGCATTGGTCAGGAAAAGTTCTTCGCCATGGACCGTGACGAAGGCGCCTTTGAGACTAACGTGGCCGGTTTTGATGCTCTTCACTTCTTCACCGGACAGGACCAGGCCGGCCTCGTAGTGGTCTCCGAGGGTGTAGTCGAAACTGGCGCGTTTGTTGGTGGCGAGAGTGGTCATAGTGCTTGTAGTATGCCGTATCGGACGGGACGCATCAAGTTTCGAGAGAAAAAAAACGGCTCCGGTGCGGTGGCATCGGAGCTTGGAGTCGGGAAACGGCTTCATAAAGAGTCTTTCGGTGGCGAGGTTCCACCTCGGGACCATTTCTTTGTCTTGTTCCAAAAAAACATGAAAATGCACACAAGAATCACGACTCCGATCGCCGGAATCACGAGGTGTTTCCAGAACATGAAAGCTTCTCCTTTTCGTGGTCAGGTATCATTTCAGGCCGGCAGGGTTCGGAACGGATTGTTTTTCCGGTCAGAGGCTGTCGAAAAAAGCGAGTGAAAGCTGTTCCTTCTGACAGGCCGATCTGTATTTTTTAGAGAGCGTTCTCCGTCTCAGGCGTGGGGACGAGTGGCAAGGCAGATGTTTCGTAGCCTTGCTTCAAGAGTTTCTGGTGGATTTCCTGGATGATTTCGGGAGAAAATCGCGCTAGCGTGTTTGTCTCTTGGGGGAGTGTCGTCCTGCAGTCGTGGCAGGTGCGCACGACTACCATGACCGGAGTATTATTCCCGGCGCAGGTGTCGCTGAAATAGTGGTGTTCGATCTTTTTGTGAGGGCAGAGGGCCCCTGTCATTTCGAGAGGTGGTTCCTTCTTCGGGACCGGCGACCTGGTCAGGTAGTAGAGCCAACCGAAGAGGCACGTCACAATGAAAGTCAAGAGGACGGAAAGGAATGAGATTTCCACGGAAAGACTCCTTTTGGTGGTGAAGAATCGATTTGTTAAAGAAGTGCGATTCCACTGTGGAATATGTCGTGTTCTTTGTCAATGACGCGCGGGGTATGGGCAAGAGATGCCGGATGACGGGAAAAAATCTTCTGATTGGAGTATGATGAAGACACGGATAAGAATCGTTTTCCAAGAGGTGAGAATCCGTTTTTTCCGTCAGGTATCCAATTATCAAAAACATATGCCAGCATCAGACCGCCCATTCTATCGGTATGAACCGGAGGAAATCCTCTCCTTGTTCGGCACGGGAACGAACGGTCTGTCGGAAGAGGAAATATCGGTACGCCAGGTGCAGCACGGAAAGAACATGATCGAAAGGAAGCGCGATTATTGGATCATCAAACTTTTTTTTCGGCAGCTGAACGATGTGTTCGTCTGGATTCTTGTGGTGGCCGGTATTCTGGCCGTCAGCGTAGGGGAGTCACGTGATGCGACGGTCATCGCTATCATCATCACCGTGAATACCCTGATGGGATTCTTTCAGGAATTCAAGGCTGAACAGATACTGGAAAAGTTGGCTCGGTATATGACGGATCGCGCTATCGTGATTCGAGAGGGAGAGAAACGCGAAATCGATGCTCGCGATATCGTTCCGGGCGATATCGTGTTTCTTGATGGCGGGTCAAGCGTGCCGGCGGACGGGTATATCCTGGAGGCGTACAATCTCAAAGCGAATAGCTTCATCTTTTCCGGGGAGTCTGTTCCGGAAGAGCGTCATTCTGGGGCAATGTCTGGGGAAGTGGCGCAGAATGACATAGAGAATATGCTCTTTACCGGCGAATCGGTGGTGGCGGGTGAGGGGCGCATGGTCGTGGTCGGAACCGGTATCGACACCGAGCTCGGGAGAATGGCGCAGATGACGGCAGCTATCGAACAGGAGGCGACGCCGCTCCAGAAGAAAATGGCGCATTTCGGTCGCGCGGTTGCGTTGCTCTCGGTCATGATGGGGGGGATCGTGCTCACGGTGGGCCAGCAATTCGGATTCTCACTGTATGAAAGTTTTCTCCTCGCCCTCGCCCTCGCAGTTTCGGTAGTTCCGGAGGGATTGCCGGCAGCCATATCGGTCGCTTTCGCTTTGGGTATGCGACGATTGCTGAAGCATCATGTGTTAGCGAAAAAACTCTCAGCCGTGGAGACGCTTGGTTCGGTGTCGATTATTTGCTCCGACAAAACAGGAACTATCACCAAGAATGAACTGACAGTGACACAGGTGGTACTAGGAACGACAATGTATCAGGTAAGTGGTATCGGGTATGCCCCAGAGGGAGAATTTTCTTTGAGTGGGAAACCGGTGAATGCTACTGCGCTTCCTAGTGGTGAGATGTTGTTTCGAATCGGAGCTTTGTGTAATAGCGCGAGTCTAGTTGCAGAAAAAGGAGTCTATTCAGTTCTTGGAGATCCGACCGAAGGTGCTATTTTGGTCGCGACACGGAAATACAATGCGAAGCAAGGATTTTTTGAAATTGGAAATCATAAAGTATCCGAACTTCCTTTCTCGTCTGAACGGATGCGTATGAGTGTGGTCTATCGGGATGGTATTACCGCATCATATGTGAAGGGTTCTCCAGATACGATACTCGAGCTCTCGACTCATTGGATGACACCTGAAGGACGACGTCCGTTTACGACTGAAGACCGGGTTGCAGTTCAGGCGATCTATGACAAGCTTTCTTCCCAGGCGCTGCGCGTCCTTGCATTCGCGTACCGCGATCTCGACGGTCTTCCGGAATCGGCGTATGTCGATGAGATGGAGAGACAGCTGACGTGGGTCGGCATGATGGCGATGATCGATCCTCCTCGGGCAGGGACCAAAGAAGCTCTCCTCAAGTGTCGAGAATATGGGATACGCGTCATGATGATGACGGGGGATTATGAGAAGACCGCGCTTGCTATCGCACGCGAAATCGGATTCTTCGCTCCTGGAGCGGAAGAAGTCGTAGTGAACGGATCGACCGTTCCAGGTATGACCGATCAGACGCTTTCAGAACTGTTGAAAAAGGATGTCATTTTCGCCCGTATTGCCCCGGCGGAAAAACTCCGGGTAGCAGCGCTTTTGCAGCGCGAAGGACAAATCGTCGCGATGACCGGCGATGGAGTGAATGACGCGTTGGCACTCAAGAAAGCGGATATTGGTATTGCGATGGGAATTATCGGGACGGATGTTTCGAAAGACGCTGCCGATATGATTCTTCTTGACGACCATTTTTCTTCCATTGTTTCCGGTATTCGAGAAGGGAGAACCATTTTCAGTAATTTGAAAAAATTTGTTCATTATGTGTTCACGTCGAATGCGAGTGAGCTGTTTACGGTCCTTTTGGGATTTCTCTTCCATATCCCGATGCCGATCACCGCGATACAGATTCTGGCTACCGATTTGGCGACCGACCTCCTGCCATCGTTCGCGCTCGGTATGGAACCGGAGGAGCCCGGAGCCCGGTACGAATCCTCGTCGAATGGTAGGCAGCGGGTGATGGAATGGGAAGGAGTCCGACGTATTATCGTGCTCGGTATGCTCATGGCGGCCGGAGCGGTAGCGACTTTTCTCCTGTCGCTCATGCGGGACGGATGGGTTTTCGGGGAGATTCTCCCAACCGAGAATCTGATATATGTGAAGGCGACGACTGCAGCTTACATCACGATCGCGCTTACGCAGATGGCGAATCTCCTCCAGTCACGCAGCGCGGATACGCCATTTTTCAGGATGAGGCCGTTTTCCAATCCGTATGTCTGGGGCGCGATGGCAATCTCTATCGCCATGATGATTGCCTTCACCAATCTTTCATTTTTTCAGTCAGCACTCGGTATGACTGAAATTGACGGACTTGATTGGCTTGCGGCTATCGTCTTCACTCTGCTTATTTTCTTCTTCGAAGAGGCGCGGAAGACGAGGCTTTATCGGCAGGAACATGTCTGATGGGAACAGAGCGCAGATGATGTTTCTTTTGAAGACACAAAAAAGTGTTTTTCTCTCGCGACGTGTTTTCAAAAAACACCAGCATCGAGAAAAGCACTTTTTGCATCTTCACTTCGTGTTTGTGTAGGTGAGACAAAAAAAAGCCGCGGCAGGTGGTGCGCGCGGCGGGTGATCCGACGAGTCGTTATTTTTTACTCCCGACTCGTTTTCGGTAGCAAATGCAGAGTACAAGGTAGCTGCCAAGTATGTAAATCATGGAAAAATCTCCTCTGTTTAGCACGACCGGAGTCGTGGGGTGGGAACAGCTCTGATTTCAGCCGTCGGGTTCGGCCAGCAGAGCGGGGAGTGTCATGATGAACGTGACAGTGACACCGATGATACGGACACATTCTCCGCCCAAAAAACCGCGGAGATACTTTTGTGTCTGTTGCTTAGCAGAAGGAAAGGTCAGCAACACGGGCCGCGTTTCCAGGGGAATGATTTCAAAACCGGAGTTTCCGTCCTGGTTGATCTTCAAATCTGTGACGATTTGAAGAAGGGAGAACCGGCCTCCGTGGCCGTAAATACGTGCGTACAGCGTTGCTCGTGCTCCTTCTGGTTCTGCGTACTCTATTTTGACACCGTTCGCTTCGAGTATCGCCGCCATTTCTCCTGCTGTCATTTGTGACATGGGTATACTCCTCTAGAGATGAGACCGAAGTCGTTGGGGGTGAAAAAGCTTGAAGAACAGGGAGAATCCCTGTAGGATACAGTTGTCAAAGTAGATATATATTATACTCTGATTAACATATATTGTCAATACTTGTATGGTGGAAGCCACACCGGATCTCATGGAAAAAATCGTCTCGCTTTGCAAACGGCGAGGGTTCATTTTTCCTTCCTCTGAAGTCTATGGCGGATTTGCCGCGGTGTATGATTTCGGACCGTACGGGGTGGAGTTGGCGAAGAATATTCGCGAAGCCTGGTGGCAGGCGATGGTACGCGAGCACGACAATATCGTCGGACTCGACAGCGCCATCTTCATGCATCCGAAAGTCTGGGAGGCTTCAGGACACGTGGGCGGATTTAGTGATCCTCTTGCGGAGTGTCGAGAATGTCATACCCGGGTACGCGTCGACCACTTACTCGAGGAAGCAGGCGTCTTTGCCGATGAGAAAATGAGCGAAGAAGAAATCAACGCATTGTTTGGCGAGAACAAAGACAAAATTGTTTGTCCGAAATGCGGAAAGAAAAGCTTTACAGATGCAAAGGGTTTCAATCTGCTGGTCAAATCAAATCTCGGGAATTTCACGAGCGACTGGACCAAGGAGCCGACCTATCTGCGCGGGGAGACGTGTCAGGGTATCTACGTCAATTTCAAGAACGTGCTCGATTCGTCCCGGGTCAAGGTGCCCTTCGGTATCGCCCAGATCGGCAAGGCATTCCGCAATGAAATCACGGCGCGGCAATTCATTTTCCGGAAGCGCGAATTTGAACAGATGGAAATGCAGTATTTTGTGAGACCAGAAACGGCGGCGGCGGTTTATGAGGAGTGGCGCGCGAAGCGTTTTCAGTATTACCTTGATCTTGGTCTCAAGCCGGAAAATTTGCGCTGGCATGAGCATGAGAATCTCGTTTTTTACGCCAAGGCAGCCTGGGATATTGAATATCGTTTTCCATTTGGCTTTAAGGAACTTGAGGGTATTCATAATCGTTCTGATTATGATCTCACACAGCACACGAAATTTTCTGGTACTGATTTGTCTTATCGTGATCCGCAGACGAATGAAAAATACGTACCTTGGATTGTCGAGACATCGGTCGGCGTAGACCGGACATTCCTCGCGGTGATGACCGATGCCTATACCGAAGAAACGGTCGGGGAGAACGATACGCGCATCGTCTTGAAGTTTCCCAAAAAACTCGCGCCGGTGCAGGTCGCAGTGTTCCCGCTCATGAAGAACAAAGAAGAGCTGGTAGGGAAAGCACGTGGTATCTATACGGATTTGAAAAAGACATTTCGAGCGGAGTTTGATGACAACGGTAATGTCGGCAAGCGTTATCGTCGGCAGGACGAAATCGGCACGCCGTACTGCGTCACGGTCGATTTCGACACGATCGGTTTGGGTGAGGATGCATCACTTGTAGACACAGTGACGGTTCGTGACCGTGACACCATGCAGCAGACGCGGGTGAAGATCGCGGAATTATCGGGATTCTTAGCAGAAAAATTTTCGGCATAATTCACTTTGAGAGATGAAAACTGATGGTATCGGATGAAAAGCTAAAAGAGAAGGAGTGCATCATCGTGGCGTCGATGAATCCGGTGAAGAAGCAGGCGGTTCTTCATGGTTTCCGATCGGTGTTCGGTGGGCGGTCATTCTCCTGCGAGGCGTTCGCAGCGGAATCCGGCGTAAGAGATCAGCCCGAGAGCGATACAGAGACTCTTCAGGGAGCGTACAATCGTCTTGCGGCAGCGCGTTCGGCGTATCCGGACGCGACGTACTACGCGGCTCTTGAAGGTGGAGTGGAGCGCATCGGTAAGAAGCTGTTCGCTTTCGCCTGGATCGTCATCGAGGCTCAATCCGGAAAAAGGGGCGAGGCTCGGACCGGTACCTTCGAGTTGCCGCAAGCGATCGCGCGACTTATCGATTCCGGTGTCGAACTCGGGCATGCGAATGATCGAGTCTTCGGAGTGGAAAATTCGAAGCATACGAATGGCGCTCTCGGAATCCTGACGGGCGATCTGATCACGCGCACATCCGAGTATACTTCGACGATGATACTTGCCCTCATCCCTTTCGCCGAGCATGCGGAGCTTTACGATGATTTGGCCTGAATCCGCTCATCGGGTATACTTCACCTTTGATAATCGAATGATAAGAACGGCTATGAAGTACGAAAAAATCATTTTGAAGAGTGGGCTACGCATCGTGCTCGCTCCGATGGCGGAAGCGGAGACGGTGACGGTGCTCGTGATGACCGGAGTTGGATCACGCTATGAATCAAAAAAGGAAAATGGCATCGCGCATTTTCTTGAACACATGATGTTCAAGGGGACTGCCAAGCGGCCGACAGCACATGATATCTCGGCGGAGCTCGATGGCATCGGAGCGGAGTATAATGCTTTCACTGGGAAGGAGTGTACCGGGTACTACGCCAAGGTGGCGGCGCCGCACGCCGCCGTCGCGCTTGATGTCGTGAGCGATATCTTCATGAACGCCAAGTTGGAGCAGGAAGAGATCACCCGTGAGAGCGGGACCATCGTCCAGGAACTCAGTATGTACGAAGATATGCCGATGAGGCACATCAACGACCTTTTTGAGTCGCATCTGTACGGCGATCACCCGCTCGGTTGGGAAATTATTGGGACAAGGGAAAACATCCGGTCATTCAAGCGGGCGGATTTCGTGCGATACATGAAGCGCGGGTATGTCGCGGAGAATGTCGTCGTCGGAGTGGCGGGAAATTTCGATATGAAACGGATGCGGAAGGATATCGAATCACGGTTCGGGCATATCGGGAACGGCGTGAAACCGGCATGCAAGAAGGCTGCCGACACGCAATCGGCTCCGGGTCTGTTCATTCAGAAGAAGAAGACCGATCAGACGCATATGCTTCTCGGAGTGCGAGCTTTCGATATGTTTCATCCGGACCGGTATGTCCTTTCGGTGTTAGCGACGCTTCTCGGCGGTGGTATGTCGAGTCGGCTCTTCATCGAGGTTCGGGAACGACGTGGTCTGGCCTACAGCGTCCATACGAGCGTCGAGGCTTATCGTGATGCGGGTTATATTGCGACTCAATGTGGTGTCGAACATGGGAATCTCGAGAAGACGATCGGGGTCATCCTGGATGAGTATCGGAAAATCGCCACCGAGCCCGTGACGACTGCAGAACTGACGAAGGCGAAAGAATACATCAAAGGGAAGATGGCGATGAGTTTCGAAGGATCGGATGACATTATCGAATACCTGGTCGGACAGGAAATCGGGCGCGGAAATATCGTGCTGCCGGCTGAGAAGATGGCTTTGATCGAAGCGGTGACCTCGGAGGATGTCCTCCGTGTCGCGAAGCATATTTTCGTGAATAAGAAGCTCAACTTGGCAATCATTGGTCCTCATGCCGGGAAAGCGAAACTTGAGAGGATGCTGAATGTCGAAAAGTGATAACGGAGAAAAAGTATGACCTCTGATGAGAAGGTGGCTGTCGGAACGAAACTGCTGTTGCGAGCAGTCTTGATGGTGGGTGGTATCTATCTGCTGTACCTTCTTCGGGACGTGGTGGTGGTGGTGTTGTTTTCCGTGTTGACAGCTGCTGCGCTCACGCCGGCTATCAATAAGTTGCGGGAACGCGGGGTTTCGCGGACGATGGCGGTAATCTTGGCTTACGCGGTGCTTTTTCTTGGGGGAGTGACGCTGGTCGGAGTCTGTATCCCAGTCCTGTTTGTTGAGATCAAGGAGTTTTTAAGCCATTGGCCGCAGTACACCGAACAGATGGGCGTGTTTCTTTCTGGCTTCGATTCGTACGCGCAGAGCTTCGGACTCCCGTTCGATAAACAGGCGATCTTTGCCGATCTCGAGAATTCCGCCGCGTCATGGTTCGGTGGCTTTTTTTCGACGACGCTGAATCTTTTTCAGGGGTTTATCCATATCATCGGCTTCTTTTTTCTCGCCCTTTACCTTTCGCTTGAAGAGAAGGGCATCGAGAAATTTTTTCTCATATTGACTCCGGACGAGTACCATACGCACGCGCTCTCGCTCGCTTCGCGCATGCAGGGGAAAGTGAGTCAGTGGCTCTTCGGGCAGGCCTTGCTCATGCTCATCGCCTTCGTCATCTATTATGTCGGTCTTCTCATCATCGGCGTGCCGTATGCGCTCGCCATCGCGTTCTTCGGTGGACTCATGGAAATCATCCCGTATATCGGACCGGTATTGGCCGCGGTTCCAGCCATTATCATCGGGCTTCTCTACTCTCCCGGACTCGGTCTGGCCGCACTCATCTTCTATCTCATCGCGCATCAGGCGGAAGCGCATATCATCGCCCCGCAGGTGATGAAGCGGTCGGCGAATCTGAATCCGGTCGTATTGATCATCTCTATTCTCGTCGGCATCGAGCTTGGTGGCCCGCTCGGCGTCATCCTGGCCGTACCTATGACTATGGTCTTGTCGGTATTCGTGGAGGATATCTTCGAAAAGAAGCGGAGTTGATTCGCGTGCGCTTTGTGTTCCTGTGTGTGGTGATGGGGAATGCGCGGATGTGTTTTTTCGGTACTGGTGTCTCCGAACACGTCGCAAGGAAAAAGCAGACGTCCTGGTTCTTGAAAGATGAGATTAGAGGCCCATCAGAAAAACGTCAATTCATAATATATGAGGAATATGCAGAAATCAGGAACGCTGTTCATCGTTGCGACACCTATCGGCAATCTGGGTGATATGACCTTACGCGCTCTCGAAACGCTCAAGTCTGTCGATTCGATCCTTTGCGAGGACACGCGGGTAACGAGCCGGCTGCTCGCCCACTACGAGATCAAGCGGCCGTTGGTTTCCTGTCACGAACACACGGACGACAGCAAACTCAAGCAGCTTATTGAACGTCTTGAGCAGGGTGAATCATTGGCCTTCGTGTCGGATGCTGGAACACCAGGATTATCTGACCCGGGAAATAAACTTGTTTCGCTGGCACTTGAATCCGATATTGCGGTCGTTCCTATTCCGGGAGTATCAGCTTTGGCCACGCTCGTGTCGGTAGCGGGAATCGATATGCGAGAGTTTGCGTTTCTTGGTTTTCCACCACACAAGAAAGGTCGTGAGACATTCTTCAGAAAAGTGGCGGCAGCCGAAATGCCGGTCATGTACTATGAATCACCCCATCGGGTACTGAAAAATCTCGAATTACTCGCATCGTTCGCCTCCGGAAAAAGAGTCATTATCGGGCGGGAATTGACGAAACTGTTCGAGGAAATGGTGCGTGGTACCATAGAAGAGGCACTTACTTATTTCAGTGAACATCCTGAAAAGGTGAAGGGAGAATTCGTAGTGATCGTTTTTTGATTCCGATGTGTAAGGGAGTCCGTGATAAGGCATGTATGGTATCTTTCGAACAACCAGCTTTGGTTTCGGGAAAACAGGAAAAAACAGCACCGAAGGGAGCAGAGCATTTTGATGATGGGAAAAAAGTCAGGAAAGAAAATCCTGCTAGTCCGCATTTCGGAGTCGAGGAAGGAAACGTTTCTTCGGATATGGCCGTACCGGAGCAGAGGGCTGCGACATCGCATCGGACTTTTCTTGCACAGCATGATACCGGAGCACTTTCGACGATGCTCCGGCGTGAGGTCGAGATCAAGGCGCGACTACGCGCGAGGCTCGAAGAGGAATTTCGGAAAAAAGACGTTTCGAAACCCCCGAAAAAAAGAGAAGTATCCTCCCTGTCGGAAACGGACCGTATCTTGTCAGAGGCGGTTCGGGAAAAACGTCTGGATATTCCCGTATTCCGTGAGGCTCGCGGAAGGTTGATGGATCTTTTGGAGGGTCGGGGCAAATTCGTGCTTTCGAAGGAGGATTTCGGACGGTATTTTACGGACAGGTATTCGGAATACAAGGGATTCCGTCAGGGGAATTTCGGTGACTGCTATGCGGTGGCCGCACTCCATGCCTTGAGTGAGTCGCCGAATTTCGAGATGCTTGTGCGTTCTTCGTGCCGGCGTTTGCCGGATGGGACCTGGAATGTGCGGATTCCGCTTCTGGATGAGCGGGGTGCGACGATATCAATTTCTCCGGAAGAGATTTCGAGTCAGCACAATACCGGATTTTTGAAATGGAATGATGCCCGAGGTCTGGATAGACGAAGGGTGCTTCGTCCACTCCAGGGGAGCGAAGGGGTGCGCGTTTTGGAAGCGGCGTATATCAAGGCGAAATTCGGATCGGTGAACCGGCTTGCCGCGGAAGGTGGGTTGGCGGACGAGGTATTGACCCGTTTTCTCGGAAAAAATCGGGTCATTGGTACGAGTTTTCGGATCGTGCCGCCGAAACATACCGATCGGCGGCTTCGGGAGATACCTGAAGCCGAGGTATCGTCGATACGCCGGTTTTTGCAGGGATTCGATCCGGAGGTTTCTCTGGTGACGGTGCATTCGCATGCATTCACTTCCGGATGGTGGTATAAGATTCGTCGGTCATTTGGTTCTTCGGGGCATCGTTATAGGGGCAAGGGAACGGAGAGAGAGTTCATAGGGAATCATGCTTACTCATTGACGAAAGTCGATCGGAAGAACGGGAAAGTCGTTTTGGCCGACCCTTGGGACACATCTGAACCGATAGAGCTTTCTTTTGATCAACTGCAGGATAATTTCGAGTGGGTGAGCGCCGTCCGTCTTAATCATGCCAGATTGCTCGAAAACGCGATTGCTCGCGCGAAGAGCGGAAGGAGGTAAGCCGTTTGAAAAAAAGTGCTTATGAATAATTATGTGGATCTATCTTTGAAAACGCCACACGGACTCGCTTCCGAATATGAATCGGCGATTACATCAGCACTGGCGACGGAGTTTTCTCTTATTCCGGATACTTTGAGTCTCTTGCTTGAGGATGAAGATGGGGCATACTGGAGCCGGGAGGAGTCGGGGACACTCTGTGTTCTGGTCCTTGGTCAGGAGAACGGACACCTCTATTTGGTCACGGGCAGATGGGATGAGGAGCAAGGGTGTTTGCAGGATTTCAAGTGTGGTATGCTCGGATGAGAATGGTAAGTTCGTCGGAGCAGACTCAGCCCTATCGGGCGAGGTTTCGATGTATTGATGCATTTATGGGCGGGATGATGTCGCCGAATATGATGACCGAATACCTTAATCTGTCAGTATCCGTTTATGGAAAAAAAATCAAACAGGCCGTTTTATATCACGACGACACTTCCGTACGTGAACGGTCGGCCGCATCTCGGGTACGCGCTTGAGGTCGTCCAGGCGGATGTCTTGGCTCGAATGGCTCGAGAGTCGGGAAGTGAGGAGGTAGTGTTCAATATCGGCACGGATGAACACGGACAGAAGATCTACCAAAAGGCGATCGAGGCAGGAGTGACTCCTCAGACGTACTGTGATGGGATGGTTCAGGCGTTTCGTGAGGTGCGTGAAACGCTCGGTGTGGGTTATACGCATTTCATCCGGACGACCGATACATCGCATATCGCTGCGGCTCAGGAGTTCTGGAAGCGTTGCGAGGCGAACGGGGATATCTACAAGAAACAGTATCAGACGAAGTACTGCGTCGGATGCGAGATGGAAAAGACCGATTCCGATCTTGACCATGGTGTCTGTCCCGACCATCCGAAAATGGCCATCGAACTGGTCGAGGAAGAGAATTACTTTTTCCGTTTCTCGAAGTATCAAGATGCTCTTCTGGAGCTGTATGCCGCCCGCCCGGATTTCGTCTTTCCAGCGAACCGATTGACGGAAATCCGGAATTTCGTCAGTGGTGGATTGCAGGATTTCAGCATTTCCCGCCTGGCTTCGAAGATGCCCTGGGGCATACCGGTACCGGGAGACGATGAGCACGTCATGTATGTCTGGTTCGACGCGCTCGTGAATTACATCGCCACGCTCGGTTGGCCTTCGGATGAGGCGAATTTCATCAAGTTCTGGCCGGGGCTCCAGATCGCCGGAAAGGATAATCTCCGCCAGCAGGCGGCGATGTGGCAGGCGATGCTTCTCTCCGCCGGATTGGCACCGTCGGAACGGATACTGATACATGGGCATATCCTGGTCGCCGGACAGAAGATGTCGAAGAGTCTTGGAAACGTGATTTCTCCGGATGAGCTGATCGAAAAATTCGGAAAGGACGGGACCCGGTACCTCCTCCTCTCCTCTGGAAGCTTTGAAAACGATTCTGATATCACGATGGAGCGGTTGACGGAGAAATATCACGCCGACCTGGCCAATGGCCTCGGGAATCTGGTTTCGCGCCTGATCAAGCTTAGTGAGAAGCTTGGAACAGCTTTCGAGATTCCCGCGATGGAGGTGTATCCGGAGGAGCTCCGAGTCTTGTTCATGGAGTATCGATTGGCCGAGGCACTCGAATGGATCATGGATCGGACACGGACGCTTGATCGACAGATCGCTGAAGCGAAGCCTTGGGTATCGGTGAAGACGGACCTGGCGGCTTTCGAAGCGAGTATGCAGGAATTTCTTCGGGAACTCGCGTTTCTTGCCCGGTGTCTTTCTCCTTTTCTTCCTGATACAAGCGAAAAGATACGGCAGGCACTCATAGATAGGCGGACAGAAGCGTTGTTCCGGCGGGTCGGATAAAGCCTCTCGTTCTTGCGAAGATATGTTAGAATAGAGTTGTTCTTTATTCCGGTAGCGCGACTGTTCGTGTCGACGGAAGAGAAGGCAAACCTTTATCAGATAGCCTATCCAAACATATGGGATTTGAAATGCCATTCTTTAGAAGATCGGAAAAAAAAGAAATGCCTGGGACGACATCCGTACCGTCGGCTCCTGAAATCGTGTCGTTCGAAGGGTATACGACGCTTGATGGGGAACGAATCAGTGCGAAAACCGAAATAAAGGCGTTCAATAGAGCGCATGGTTTCAGCCCGGTAAATGATAGTCCGATCCAGATCCCGACTTCGAAGGAATCTGGACCGAAGACAGTCTCAGTTGAACCTTCTGAGGCTTCGGCGGTGCGGCAGCAGGCGCTCGAAATGCCCGGGGATATGTCGGGCGAAGAGCTGGTGGTGGCACTTGAAGCGAAGCAGAATGAATTCAAGAAGTACTTCGAAGAAAAATGGAAGGGGAAGATGTTTAAAGAGAACGCGGAGCGGGATGCGGATCTCGAGTGTCTAGCGAGGTTGCAGGGGCGTGTCATAGCAGAACGTATGAAGATCGGCTCCGGTGAAAAGAGACCGGACTTCCCTGAATCGCAGCCAGCAGAGACAATTTCTCCTGCCTTGGAAAGAATCGTTTCCACGGAGCTTGAGCAGATGCGTACGGATGTCGTATCAACCCAGGAGAAGCTGTTGACGGAGTTGAACGGAACGCCTCCGACGGAGACTGATGCCCGTCGTAAGATACATAAGGAAATCCAAAGATTGGGAGTATTATTGAAGCCCGAGAATGAACAGGACTTGCGCGCGTGGTGGGATACGCAGTCGGAATTGCCTGCCTGATGATCGCCTGGAAAAACGAAGATGATGAGTATGATCGAAGTCCGAGGTCTTAGGTTTATCGGGACCGTTTTATCCGATACGGCCGTTTGATCCGCAGGAGCGCATCGCAGTCGTGGCTGTGCCAGTGGTCCGGGAAAAGAACTTCGAAAAGAAAAGAGGGTCTTTTATTTCAACTGAAAACAGGCATAACGAATCAGATATGATAGACGCGCATGCGCATGTTCACGATGCGGCCTTTGACGGGGATCGGGATCTGGTGGTCGAGCGGGCTCAATCGGCCGGTGTCGAAGCACTGGTTACCATCGGGACGGATATCTTCGAAAGCCGTCAGGCAGTGGCATGTGCAGAACGGTATTCTGTCGTGTGGGCGAGTGTCGGTATTCATCCGCATATCTTCGATGGGATCGAGGACGAGGGGGTGTTATCGGAATCGATAGTGGAGCTGAAAGGAATTGCCGAATCTTCCCGGAAGGTGGTCGCGATCGGGGAATGCGGATTGGACTATTTTTCGCCCGATGATACTGGAACTGTCATTTCTGAAAGACGGAAAAATATGCAGAAATCCGGTTTTCTCGCACAGGTTTCCCTTGCACGAGAGCTTTCGTTTCCGGTCATCGTCCATACACGCCCTTCTTTCGGGAGCATGGATGCCTATGAAGACGTGTATTCTCTTTTGAAGTCGTCATCTTTTCCGGGTCAGAATCATCCGTCGGTCGTTCTCCACTGTTATATGGGTGATGTGGAAATGACGGAAAAGTTTCTCAATCTCTCCCAAGTCTTTTTCTCCTTCGCGGGAAACATCACGTATAAAGCGCGGATCGGATCATATCCTGAGCGGGTGCTCGGAATGGTTCCGCTTGATCGGGTGATTGCGGAGACCGATTGTCCCTATCTGACGCCGGTACCGTATCGGGGGAAGCGGAATGAACCGGCTCACGTCGTTCTTGTTGCGAAACATATCGCGGAGACAAAGAAAATACCGTATACTTCCCTCGAGGGACAACTTCGAAGGAATATCCAAATGGTTTTCCCGAAGATGTCGAATGAGTAAATAAAAGGAATATCTATGGGACTTTTTGACAGATTCCGAGGAGGGAAGAAGGCTGATGACTCTGCGGTGAATCAGTGCGCGGAGAGCAAGATGGAGGAACCAATTCGGGAATCTGTCGGTTTGGAGGGGGAATCGGCGGATGTTGACATGGTAACCCGTCAGGATATCGGGCTTGCATCGGGACCATCGATGGAGAATGAGCGTATTCCAGAAAAAGAAACCGTAAATCCGAATGTCATGGGCGACGCATGTATCAGGAGGAGTGCTCAGGAGGAGAACGATTCAGAATCAGTTCGGGAGGTTCTCAGTCCGGAGATGGATGCCTACATCCAGACTCAGATGGCGGAACAGGCGGCAGCGGAACAAGCGAAGGATCGTGATCGCCGCCCGGTAACGGAGAATTGACTTTTTCGTTGAATCAGGGGTAGACTGAAAAAAAGATTTCCCGTGTTCCGGAAGGGCGTGATGCGCCTTTTTCTGATTCCAGGAAGTATATTCTGATAAGCTAGACATTTTCATGGAAATTTCGATCGCAGCGGAGAAACTGTTCATGCTCGGGGCTTTGCCGGTGACGAACGCCTTGTTTATCGGCATGTTGGTGAGCGCTCTCCTCATACTTATCACTCAGATAGCGCTCGCGCGTTGGCAGTCGGTTCCGCGTGGTCTTCAGAACATATCTGAGGTCATCATCGATGGCGTGCTCGGACTGCTTGAGAGCATCATGCAGGATCGGAGTATGGCCCGGAAGTTTTTCCCACTCATTGCGACCATTTTTCTTTTCATCCTTTTTTCGAATTGGATCGGGCTGCTTCCGGGATTGGGAACGGTCGGGCTCGCACATGAGAGTGCAGCCGGACATGCTACGATCATTCCGTTTCTGCGGAGTACTTCGGCGGACCTCAATTTCACTCTCGGACTGTCCCTTTTCGTCGTTATCACCATACAGGTGACTGGCATCCTCGCACTTGGTATCGGCGGGTATGCCAAGAAATTTTTCGTCAGCCCGTTCCATAAGCCGTACGTGGTGGGAACACTGATGGGTATACTAGAACTCGTCTCGGAATTCGCTAAGATTCTCTCGTTCGCGTTTCGGCTGTTTGGCAATGTCTTCGCGGGGGAAATCCTGCTGACGGTCATGTTGCACCTGGTACCGTATTTCATCCCGCTCCCATTCCTGTTTCTCGAGATCTTCGTCGGATTCATCCAGGCGGCGGTATTTGCGATGCTCGTGGCGGTTTTTCTCAAGATGGCGACCACACCGGCAGAACACTAGGGGGAGCGATGGATGTTTTCCGAAGTTTGGACAAAGACGGAGTTTTGCCTTATACTCAGTAATTGTGGATCATAATTTATCAATAAGAGAAGCGTATGGAAGTCGAATCAGCGAAAATGCTCGGTGCCGCCTTGGCTATCGGAATCGGTGCCCTCGGTCCTGGTATCGGTCTCGGTCTGTTGTTTTCGAAGGCTCTTGAAGCGATTGGACGGAACCCGGAAGCCTCTGGAAAAATCCAGACGACCATGTTCCTCGGCATCGCCTTCACTGAAGCGGTTGTCATCTACGCTCTTGTGGTCGCCCTCATGATCCTGTTTCGATAAACATCCTTCTCCTGTCCTGAGAGAAGAACGACGCACCTATGGAAGCACTTGCGAATCTCGGTATCGACTGGAAGCTCCTTCTGGCACAGGTGGTCAATTTCGCCGTGGTGCTTCTTGTGCTCAAGCGTTTCGCGTATCAGCCGATGTTGAAACTCCTCGATGAACGCACGGCCAAGATAGAGAAGGGCTTGGTCGATGCCGAAGGTGCCGCCCGGAAACTCGGTGAAATGGAGATGAAGGAGAAGGCTGTTCTGACTGATGCCCGGACGGAAGCGAAGCGTATCCTGGCCGAAACCGATGAGGCAGCTGCAAAACGCGATGCTGTGAAAATGGTTGAAACGGAAGCGCGGGTGAAGAAGCTTCTGGAAGAGTCGGAGAACAAGATCGTGGAGGATCGGAAGAAAATGCTTGAGGAAGCGAAGCGGGAATTGGCAAGCACCGTCCTTTTGGCGGTCGAGAAAGTGCTGCGTGAGAAGATGGATGGTGCGAAGGAAAAGGAACTCATCGAACGGAACCTGAATTAAGATATGCGGCTCTCGATACGACAATACGCGCAAGCGCTTCTGGACCTTGAACGGGAGCAGGCAGAGGGGGCAGTAAGAAGCGGCGAGCGTTTTTCCGCGTGGCTATCACGACGGGGTGAGGCGAAGAAATTAGGAAAGATCGTTCGTGAGGCGGAGCGTTTGATACGTGAACGCTCCGGAACGGCCGTTGTCCGTATTACGACCGCACATCCGGTGAATGAAACGCTGCGGACTCTTCTGCGAAAGCAGGCGGCGAGCGTGTTTGTCGGGAAGGCAGTGGAAACATCTTTCGTCACCGATGCCAGCCTGATAGGTGGAGTGAAAATGCAGAGCGAGGAGGTCCTGTACGACGCGACTCTCGCGACCCGAGTGGAACGCTTGAGAAGCAGTCTGACGGGATAATATATGGAATGTGGAATATGGCATGGAACGAACGGCTCCATGACAGATTCTAAATTCGATATCCTGAAAATCGTATGCCCAATCCTCTCATCGAAGAGTTGAAGAAACAGATCAGCGAATTCCATCATGAGCCCAAAGCCGAAGCGATCGGTACGGTACTCGAAGTGGGTGACGGGGTAGCGCGCGTCTCAGGCCTCTCCGGAGTCATGGTCTCCGAGATGATCGAATTCGAGAACGGCGCATATGGTGTTGCACTCAACCTGGAAGAGGGTGAGGCGGGTGTGATGCTTTTGGGTGAGACGGGCGATATCAGGGAGGGGACCATCGCGAAATCGACCGGTCGTATCCTGTCGGTTCCGGTATCGGACACCGTGATCGGTCGGGTGGTGAACGCACTCGGGGCGGCCATCGACGGGAAGGGGAAAATCGAAGCTGCCAAATATTATCCGGTCGAGAAGATCGCTCCGGGCGTCATTACCCGTCAGTCGGTCAATCAGCCACTTCAGACGGGAATCAAGGCTATCGATGCGCTGATCCCGGTCGGTCGCGGCCAGCGTGAGCTTATCATTGGGGATCGTCAGACCGGTAAGACGGCTATTGCCATCGATACGATCATCAATCAGCGCGGGCAGGATGTCATCTGTATCTACGTCGCCATCGGACAGAAGGAATCCAAGGTGGCGCGTATCGTCGCCGAACTCGAGAAGGCCGGGGCTATGGATTATACCGCCATCGTGGTAGCGGGCGCGTCGGAGGCCGCTGCTCTTTCTTTCATCGCGCCGTATGCTGGGTGCGCACTCGGTGAATACTTCATGGATCAGGGCAAGGACGTCCTGGTTATTTATGACGATCTTTCGAAGCACGCGGTCGCCTATCGGCAGATTTCCTTGATTTTGCGCCGTCCACCAGGACGCGAAGCCTATCCGGGAGATGTCTTCTATCTTCACTCGCGTCTGCTTGAGCGGAGTGCGAAGCTGAACAAGGACTTCGGAGGAGGATCCATCACTGCGTTGCCGATTATCGAGACGCAGGCCGGCGATGTTTCTGCCTATATTCCGACCAATGTCATTTCCATCACGGATGGTCAGATCTATCTCGAGGCCGACCTTTTCTATAAAGGTGTCCGTCCGGCGCTGAATGTCGGGTTATCCGTTTCTCGCGTGGGTTCGTCCGCACAGATCAAGGCGATGAAGCAGGTGGCCGGGACGCTCCGTCTCGATCTGGCACAGTTCCGCGAGCTCGAGGCTTTCGCTCAGTTCGGATCCGATTTGGATGAGAAGACGCGTTCGTTGATCGAGCGCGGACGTCGGGCGGTCGAAATCCTGAAGCAGCCGCAGTATGCACCATTGCCTGTCGAGAAAGAAGTGGCGATCCTCTACGCACTTACCCGAGGGTATCTCGATGACGTGAAAGTGGAAGATTTGGCACGTTTCGAGAAGGAATTCGTGACGTATTTCGAGACGAGTGGCAAGGAAGCGATCGACGGTATCGTAAAGGAGCGGGCTCTGACGCCTGAGGTGGAGGAATCGTTGAAGAAGCATATTGGAGAATTCAAAAAAGGATTTTCGGTCTAGTATTCTTGAATTTTTTCCTGAGAAGGCGGAAGAAAACTTTTCCTTGCTGTTCGTTGGAACGAAGGGCATCAGAAAAATCTCTTTCCGCCTTCTCAGGAAGAGGCTGTTGAAAGAATATCTTTCCTCGCTGTTCAGTCAGAATGAAAGACATCGGAGAAATCTCTCCCCATTT
>CAYMZY010000013.1:0-24586 GCA_964395165.1 uncultured Bdellovibrionales bacterium
CGAAAGAGTGCTACTTGAGGCCGCTGGGGACAAAAGGGGAGACTTTCTTTGGCCGTTGCGTGTCGCGCTCTCGGGGGCGCAGCGTTCACCTTCCCCGTTCGATTGCGCTTGGGTACTTGGAAAAAGCATGACGCTTGAGCGCCTCGATAAGGCGCTACGTGATTGCACAATGGAGAGATAAAAAAAGCCTCGAAGAAAATTTTCCTTCAGGCTTTTTGAATCGATTCTCAGTCAGGTCTTTTTCTCGGAATCATCGTCTGTTGGTGAAAATGAATCCCGAGCCTTTTTGAGAAGGAGCGGCCAGAGTGCACCACCGTCACCTCCGTAAAAGACTGTAGCGGTGGTACCGCCCGTTGTGAAGATGAGGAGAACTCCTATGAATAAAGCGCTCGCAAGCGCTTGCGGAACGGAGTCAAAAAACTCCATAAGCGGCTCCAGTACCGCTCCGGACAGGGCGATTGCCTGGACGACCTTGAGAAAAAAGATCGTTTTGATATCGAGATCCCTCTTCGTGCCGAGAACGAGCGAAACGCCCAATAGGACGATGATGCAAAACGGCATAAAGCTACCGGACATTTTTTCTGATCCTCCAAAAGAAAAAGACGGTGGGAAATAGATAAGGAATCTCATTTATCAGATCTCCTGTTTGAGAAGAAGATATCTCTGAGCCGGGAAGGCTTTTCGCACTCATGCTCATCCGCGAGAGCTTCCTGCATGCTTCGGCAGAAACGCTCAAAGCCGATAAAGAAAACCAGAAACAGAATGAGTCCCCACTGCCAACCCTCTATACTATTCAGAAATTCATACATTTTCTCCCCCTTGATCCCGAAACAATTGATCGGATGAACTTTTGCTATTCTAGCACTTATTCTGTATTTAGTCAATGGCAGAGTGTCTTTCCTGTGGTATACTGAAAGGGTATGCGAAGAAACAAAAAATCCTTTCTTATCCGGTCCATCATCCCTGTTTTTTCAGGGCTACTTCTCGTGTCTGTCTTTTCGGCGCGAGCGGATTCGAGTATCACCACCTTGAGTGCAGCAGAAGAGAAAGTTCTCAGGGAAAAACAAAACCGCCTCGATGATATCCGAGACAAGATCAAGGCGTACAACAAGATTATCGACCTCAAACAACGCCAGGGTTCGACACTGCAAATCCAGATCGAGTCTCTTGAGGCACAGGCGGAAAAGCTTGAGCTTGAAGTCGGGCAGAACCAGGACCGTATCGGCCAGTTGAAGAACGATATCACTTCACTTCAAGCCCGTATCGATGAAAAAGAGCGCATCATTTTTTCCCAAAGGCGTCTGCTTACCGAGATGATGAGAAGTGCGTCGGGAGTGACCGAAACAGGGCTGATCCGCCTCGTTCTGGAGCCTCCGATGGAAGCCGGCCTTTCCCTAAAAAACGAGGAATGGGCTACACAGACCAATGATCGGCTGAGTGTGCTGCTTGCCGAAATCCGGGCGACCAAGCAAAGCATCGAGAATGAACAGGCCTTGGTGCTTCACAAGAAATCCGAAGCCGACACTCTTCAGGAACAGCTCGACAAACAGACCGCATATCTCGAGTCAACGAAGGGGTCGAAGACTTCATTGCTTACCAAGACTCAGACCGAGGTGAAAAAATATAATTCCATCGTCGATCAGCTGGAAGAAGAGCGTGATGCTATCGAGAATGAGATTGAATCCCTCGAATCAAACAAGGTGGGGGAACTCAACCTCAAGGACATGCCGGCTTTCAAGAAAGGCCTGCTGGACTACCCGGTTTCAAAGATCGTCTTCTCTCAAGGATATGGGAAGACCTCTTTCGCGAAGACATCGAAGTTTTATGGCAAGTCTGGTTTCCATAACGGCCTTGATTTTTCCATGCCAATTGGAACGAAGATTCTGGCCGCCGCTGATGGCAAAATCGTCGCGATGGGAAACAACGGGCGCTATGCGTATGGTCGATGGATGGCCATCGATCACGGAAATGGCATCGTTACGATGTACGGGCATCTGAGTGCATACGTGAAGTCCAAAGGGGCTACCGTCAAAGCAGGGGACGTGATCGCCCGGTCAGGCAATACCGGCAATTCAACCGGTCCACATCTCCACTTCACCGTCTTTTCTGCCAAATCCTTCGAGATCGTCCCATCCAAATCCGTGGCCAGCGTCAAGGACATCCCGGTCGGCGCCACTGTCAACCCGAAAAACTATTTGCCATAAAGATACTCGAGCCCATTCTACCCCTATGCTCATAACTACCTATTAGGAGTTCTTATTTTGTTAGAAATATTCCATGAAAGCCCTCAGAAACATTCCTCCGAAGAAAGATCGGAAATATCCGTTTCGAGTCCGGTTGGCAGGGGAGATCGTAGCAGAAATCATCTTACCGGAACGACAGACGGGAAAAGTGGCGATTGTTGCTACCGGGCTACCTTCGTCCCCATCAAAAGGGGATTTGCTTCATTTTCTAGCTGATCAGGGGTATGTGGCGGTCCTGCCCCGATACCGAGGGACCTGGGAGAGCGAGGGAAGATTTCTCGAATACTCGCCGACTCAGGATATCGCGGATGTGATCGACGTATTGGCTGGAAAGGAAGCCGTAACTGATTTGGTCACTGGCGAAGCTCTTCCGATCCGTGCTGTGGATTTTCATCTATTCGGCAGTTCTTTCGGCGGGCCGGCCGTTATCCTGAATTCCGCCCATCCTTCAGTCAAGAAGGTGGTCGCTATTTCCCCTGTTTTGGATTGGAAAAAAGAAGGGGAGGATGAACCTTTCGATCGGCATATCCGCTTCGTGATGGCAGGTTTCGGCGGAGCATATCGCGTACGGCGTGACAATGACTGGCAGAAGCTCATTGAAACGGATTTCTATAATCCCCTCTCGCACGTGGAAAAAATTCTCGGGGAAAAGGTCTTCATTCTCCATGCGCTGGATGATCGCGTCGTCCCTTTCGATCCGATTCCTTCGTTTTCAGCACAAACAGGGGCCGCATATTATCTCAAACCACATGGCGGGCATCATCTCCGTCTCACGCATCGTTTTCTCTGGAAAAAGATATCCCGATTCCTCTCGACGAACAAATGATCCATACAGTACGCTTTTTCCTCTCCGTATGCTACCATCTTTCAGGGGAATCTTTCTCATGGAAGTTACTTAAAAAGAAAGGCGGAAAGATAATGGCTGAGTCGAATAAGTCGTCGAACACCGTTTACAGGCTGCGTCCGATCAAGATACTGCCAGGGATTCATTACAAGATAATCAAACAGCAAGGACAAGAAATCACATTGGAAGTCGTCCCGACCAACAATGAAGATATCGCGAAACGCCTTGCGCGGTTACGCTACCCGGAACTTCACAGGGTCATGTTGGTGGTGACCAGGGTTCTCAGGAACGCTCTTGAAGACGAAACCCGTATCAACAACGGCGCCTCCGAAGGGGGAGAAAAAATCTGCAGCGAACTCTCGCGAGTAGTCGATTGTCTCCGAGGAACCTGCCTGCATCTCTTATCTTTGAGCAGACTGACTCAAGAAGATATCTCTTCGCACGAACGAAGAGTGCATCCGATCCAAAATTAGATTCGAGAAGAAATCAGGATCGAATCCTCTGTTTTTGAAAGCGATGACTCCCCCGCGATTTTTTTAAAAAAACGGGGGAGTTTTGTTTTTTTTGAGAATACCGATTTTTTTCTGTTCCCCAGACAGAACACCATTTTTTAGAACAGATCTTAAATACGGCCAGACGTGGGACACAAGATCTCATCGTATCTTATTTCATAAGATACGCAGCAACGAATCACTGGCTGATTGGCTGGTTTGCTGCACATGGCTGATTTTTTATTTTAGGAAAATCATTTTATATCCATCTGACATTTAGTGATATCGCAGTATGAATCGAGGATCGGTATCGAGAAAAGAGCATCGGAAAACTCATCGCGAACGAACCGACCTTTTTATGCCATTGCTTTTCTGAGATCAGGAGCAGAAAGTGATACCGGTATACCACTTACCAGAGAAGTGCCCCGGAAAACGCATTTAAATGCGTATAATTATACTTTATATAAGCCACTTTAATTGTTAAGAAAAAAGGACGGCCAGACAATATATCGAAGGTTCTTTTCCCGTTTTTCTTCCTTACATGTCGTATAAGTTACATTATACGACATAGTAAATTGAATGTTTTTTCAATGCCCTGAAGCGCGGACACGTCGACTCCTTTTTCCACCAGACTTCTTATGAGAAATGCTTTCTCTTCGTAGGATGATCGTACCGCGCGACATTCTTTCACTGATCCTTCTTTTTCGAGATTCAAAAAGAAAGCCCGGATTACATATTCTTTTCTTCAGCCATATTTTATTTAATGTTATACGACATGAATTGAGGACCGATTTTTTCAAAAAAAAAGCACTCATATCCCGCTTACCCCTGAAAGAGAGTAAGTATCGGGACCTGAGTACTTCTTGTTTTTTCTAGATATACCTGATGACGAGGCCGAGGTTTTTTCCTCCCCTTTTGGCCTCATACATGAGTTCATCCGCGGACCGGATCATGTCGTCGATGAACTCGGCTATGATACCAGCATCATCGGGCGTTCTGCACACGATCACTCCGCAACTGGCCGTGACCGTCAAGCCTCTCCCTTCCGAAAATTCCCCAGCGGCAAAGTCCTGAAACCTCTCCGCAAACACCTGACGGAAATGACGAAGGTGTTCGATCACAGTAGTCGTCCTACTACTGCTTCCAGTTTCTTCCATGATGGAGAAGACAATGAACTCATCCCCTCCAGGACGACACAGGATATCGGTTCCGCGGGCAAAGTACGACTGAAGAAGCTCGGCGGCAATGCAGATTACTTTGTCACCTGCATCATGGCCAAGCGTGTCATTCACCTGTTTGAATCCATCGAGGTCGACAAACGCTACGGCAACCTGAGTCATCACTGCTTCACTTTCAGCGGTGTGGATGAGCCTTCGTTGGGCGTTGATGACTTTTTGGATCATCCGCGATATCCCTCGACGGTTGAGAAGACCAGTGAGCTGATCAGTTTCTGCTGCTCTTTGGGCAGCTTGCTTCTCGTTTTCCGCGATTGCCAACTGCTTTTCCAGCTGCGCACGGATTTTTAGTCCTTCTTCGATTTTTTTTATGGTACTGAAATGGTAATACATCATAAGCATTACCACTATCACCCCAAGCCTCCAGTTTGACTGTTGGCACCCGCCCTCAAGAGGGAACAGTAACAGTATTTCTACCAGTGCAAACCCGAGAAAAATTCCCAGGAACAACAGGAACAAGTTGGGTGAAAGGATCCTTTTTGCCACGGTTGACCTCCTTTTTTGAAAAAAATTTTAAACGAACTACTGCGTACCCTGATATTTATAATAGCACTAATTCGTATATTAGTCAAGTATGTCAAGTTGCCTCAAAATGGTAAGATAGGGGAAAGAATTATCGTACATTTACGCCGTACCTGGGAGTATTCGGTAGCCTCATGCAGGAACGGTGTATTTTCCTGCAGAAAAGGAACCTTAAGTAATCCTACCTTTTTTTCTTCTCACACTTCTTATGCGCCTCTCTTATTCTGGTCTCGGGTCCTATGAGACTTGTCCGCTCAAATACAAATACCAATACATCGATCGGATCAAAGAACCGAAGTCAAAAGATCAGGTTTTTGGTACGCTCATCCACTCGGTGCTCCACTACTACCACACCCCTGCCCTGCTTGCGCCGAATCTCGAACAAGCACTTGATTTCTATGCCAAGCGGTGGAACAGCGAGGTATTTGAGAACGAGCTTGAGGAGCGAGCAGCCTTCACTGAGGGAGTTAGGATCATCGAGCGGTACTGTCAGGAGAATCGACCCGAAAATTTCACCATCGTCGACCTTGAAAGCCGTTTTTCGCTTGAAATCGGTGATGATGTGACCGGGAAACACACGCTCTCGGGCATCATAGATCGGATCGACAAGACGGACGAAGGATATGAGATCATCGACTACAAGACGACGAAAAAGATGCCTTCCCAGGAAAAAGTGGACAACGATCTCCAGCTTTCGATATACCTCAAAGCCTTTCTGAATCGCTATCCGAAAGAAGTGGCTCATCTTGATAAATTGACAGTCAGCTTGTACTACCTCAAACACGGAGTCAAGCTCTCATCCAAGCGGACACAGGAACAGCTTGACCAGATCGAACCAGCCTGCTTCAAGGTCATCCACGCGATCGAGGAAGAGAAATTCGAACCTCAACTCTCACCGCTTTGCGATTGGTGCGGATACCAGAAAATCTGTCCACTCTGGAAGCACAAATTCGCGGAAACACGCAGATTCGAAACAGGAGAAGTCGAGGCGGCGATTGGCGAGTATTTCGATCTTAAAAGCCAGCTTTCGGCGGAGAAGTTGCATCTCATGAAACTGCAGGAAATGATACTGGCCTATATGGAGCAGGAAGGGGTCGATCGCGTCTTTTCCGAACAGGGAATCATCGGAAAATCCCTGCGCAAAACATACAAATACGATGCGGCGCAGATTCGTGCCTTGCTCGAGCCGCTTGATAAATGGGAGGGACTGCTGAAAATCGACGGAATAGCGCTACGCAATATCCTCGCTACTCTTCCCGCTCCCCTCAAGAAAGAGATCGAACTCGCGAAAAAGCTCGACAAGGAATCGGTCAGTCTTTCTGTCAAACGGGTGAAGGATATCGAGGGAAGCGATGATCTCGCTGCCTAAGCCTGGTTCCGGAGAAAAAAGTGGAAAAATTGATCTGAAGCGAGTATGAAACATCGCTATGACGGCGGGTGCCACTGCGGAACAGTACGCTATATAGTTTCGGCTGACCTCGACCAGGTTATAGCCTGTAACTGCACGCATTGTTCGATCAAGAGCCTCCTGCTCGTGTTTGTTCCCCGTCAGGATTTCCGGGTTCTTTCAGGTGAGGACTGCCTGAAAGAGTACCGATTCAACCAGAAAGTGATAGCGCATCTCTTCTGTTCGACGTGCGGGGTCGAGCCTTATGCACTCGGAAAAGACAAGATGGGAAACCAGACGGTCGCGGTCAATGTACGAACGCTCGATATGGTCGATACGACCGATCTGAATACGGCGCCGTTCGACGGGCTCCACCTTCTTTAGGAAAAGTTTTTCTGATCGAAAAAACAAGAACCGCCCGAGTAGCATCTGGGCGGTCTTATTCGATTCCGAAAAAAGAATGGCACATGCAGTGCGGTGTCATCTGTCCTCTCGCTCGCTCAGGATGAAATCACGATTGAGAGTCTCATTGAAAGTCTTGATATTCCCCTGCTTATCTATGATGGTCACACTGAGCGGGGTTCCGGTCACCCCTGCTTGTTTGGCCACTTTGAGATCGTACCATTCGGTCGTGTCGATCGTTTTCGGAAGCGTATATTTGAGAGTAACCGTCTTCTCCGATGCGAGCGGGACACCGACGATGATCCCGACGAACTTCTTTCCCAGTTCGTTTCCGTATACCGGGGCATCGCCATTCGTGACAGTGGTCACAAAACTGTTCTCCGGAAGGTACACACGAAGATACGTGACATAGTCTTTCGTATACCAATCACGAGCTGCTCCGGTATGCGTATACACCATTTTGAGCGTGGCCTCCGGTGTCTCTCCCGAGAGATCGATCGTATATTCGATTCGCCGCCGCATATGGTAATCGCTTTTCAGAGCTCCGAGGTTGGCATCAACGAGCATGAGGAAATCGTCATGCCATGCCGTATCCACTGTCCCATCCCAACCGGCATCAATCACTACTCCCTGCAGGTATTCGTCCGCGAAATACACCTGGATCGCTTTTTTGTGCAGATTATCGAGCATCGTGGTGAAAAGTGCGTATTTCTTTCCAAGAGGAAGCGCTTCAACTTTGACTAGGATAGCGTCGCCGAGTGTCTTCAGGACGGATTTCCGTTCTCCCCGATCGATATTCTGGTCACGATAGCCTTGCTCGACCTGATACTCAAGATCAAGGACGGCCTTATCTGCCGTGTAGGTTCCCGGAAATCCATCGAGCGTAACTGGTCCGGTGATATCGAGTATCGACGAGAGCACCTCAGTCGTGATACCGATGACACCATCGAAGTGTTCTTGCCCACCCCCCATCGCGTAAAAATCGACCGCTTTGCGGGCATTGATCGGAAAGTCGGGTGAAAAATTTGAATCACGCAGTTTCCATGAATCGATATGAAGAAGCTTCTCCATCGGATACGGAGGAGTGATAGTGCTCGGGATACGACCGTCGAAGTTTCCTGTGTCGTGGGTCGAGAATTCGATTACGGATCCGTCCTTCACCTTAAGTATGCCGAATGAGCCGATGAATCCGCCACCTGGTCTCAGCTCGAGATTGTTCTGAAATAGGATCAAGAAAGTCCGGATTTCTCCGTCGGTATGATCGAGCTTATCGGCGATCAGAGAGAGGGCTTCGATATCGGATCGGTGCTCCTGTGAAACAGGTAAAACGCGCGAAAAGTCGGCCAATCGGAGCCAACCCTGATGCTTCACTTCCCAAAAGGCGAACCACCCGATAAGAAAAATGCCCGTGAAAATCGTGAAACGGGTCCAATACTGAAAATTTGAGAGACGGGTCATAGGGCTATCGCTAAAAGATTATCTCACTTCCCTTCCTTCAAAAGTTCGTTCAAACGTCGTCGGTAATCTTCCATGGTCGGTTCTTCCGGCAGGGAATGAGCTTCATCGCCCGATTCTTGTCCGATTGCTATCGGTTGCACTGAATCGGTTTCCGATTCTGTCCGATCCGTTTCTGCTGCGAGCTCTTCCGTCACGGAAGCCGGGGAAGAGAATCGGGCGAGAAAAGTCGCCTCATCGATGAAAGGCAGGTTTTCCGGTGCTTTTGACTTCGGAACCGCTATCGAAGAGAATGTCCCTATTTCGGTCGCGCGTTTCCGTTCAATCGGAGCGACTACCGGAGAAGGAAAAATCGCTTTTTTATCCATTGTCATATCACGCCGTTTTTGAAGTTCCTGCTGAGCATCCGAAACGATAGCGGATGGTGTCTGATAGACCTGCTCACGTTTTTCTTCACGGGCGCGAGCCTCACCTTCCTCGCTGAAAAAGACGGTTGGTTTCTTTGGGATGAACGTATCCGGGTGTATGGAAGGAAAAACTGCCTCTATCGATCGCGAAGAAGCAGGAGATACGACTTCGTTTATCGACGTCACCTTCCGGCGCGGAGTATCGATCATCGACCGAAAAAATGCGCCAATGATCATGAGAGCGAGCGCTACCGCGATACCGAAACCGACGCTCAGAGTGATCCAGGTTGCCGGTGATACGAGTAAGGTTCGAACGATCGGACCCTCGATAAGCCGGAGAGAAACATCGGAGCGGATGTCGTAATAAATACCTACTCTCTGAAACAACACCTTGGCCATCTGTCTTGCGAAAAGAGTCGCCTCTTCTTGCGTGTCCGCTTCGATCGCGTAGATGATCACCCCGCTTCCCGCTTCCCGCTTCACCGAAAGCATCTCGTCCCATCGCTCGGCTCGGATATCGGTCGGTTGTTCGTCGAGGTCGGAAAATTCCGAAAGCCTCTCATCGCTTGCCAGAAGCGAGTCGAAAAACGACACCGTTGTTGGCAAGATAGCGATATTCTCGACCACCTGTTCTGCCGGCGCCTGATTCATTGCCAATGGAAGTACCAAAATCGTCACTTCGGCACGGTAGCCGCGAAACGTATCCAGAGACACGAAAGCGGCCGTTCCGATGAAGAACAGAGCGAGTACCAAAAAGAGAGTTTTGTTCAGCGGTTGCAACATAACTTATTTATTCTTCAACCCGAATGACGCTTTCCAGATACTCGGTTTTTCGACCAGAAGATCCTCATAAAGCGAGATGGTCCTTCGCGCGATAGCCTGCCAATCGTATTCGGCCAAAGCACGTTCACGAGCGAGTGTCCCAAGCGTCGTCATGATATCCGGACGATTGACGAGCGCGGAAAGCTTTTGCTTCAGATCAAGTATATTCTTGGACTCGAAACGGATGCCACACTGTGCGATAGCCTCGAGATTGGCCGGTATATCGCTGACGACGCAAGGAAGACCATACCCGAGAGCTTCAAGCAACGCCAATGACAAACCCTCGTCTTCCGATGGTTGGACGAAAATACCCGCATGCGAATAGAGCTGAAACAGGGTTTCGCCTGAGCGTTCCCCGAGAAGCAAAATATCGGGGTCTCCAGCTGAAAGGAATCGCAAATAGTCGGCATACTCCTGCGTTTCCGCATGAGTACCTACGATGACCAGCTTCCAGCCATTGCCAGGAAGCTCGGATGTCTCCTTGAGTGCCTGGAAGGCCTTGATGAGATAGTGTATCCCTTTGTGTCGCACTAACCGCGAGACCGACAAAAGGTATCGTCCTTCCTTAAGCCCGAAATCCCTGATCAGATCGGTATTCTCTGAAATATGTACATCGGCACCGTTCGGAATCATGGCGAAAGACCGGTGATACGTTTGCGTCGCATAGTCCGCGAGCGTCTTGGAAATAGTGATGGTTCGTTCGGGTACTCGGCAGGTAACCCATTCCGCAAAGTGAAGACAGAGTCTCGCGAATCCATTCCACTTTTGATGGAAATAGTCTCGACTATGGAAAGTCGCGACTACGCGTACATCCGGACGCAGAAGCCGTGGCAGAATCGAAAAAATACTCGGTCCGATCGAGTGGAAATGGATTATATCGTAATCCTGAAAAAGCGCATGGAACGTGGCGATACAGGTATGCGAAAGGGCATCCAGATGCTTCGTGCGGATACTCGGCATGAAAACACGTGACACTCCCTGGAAATCGCGGGCGGTGTCTCCTGTGTAGTGCTTCCGCGAATACACGACGACATCATGACCAGCAGCGGCCATAGAAACAGCGAGACGCTCGACATGCCTCTCTACCCCGCCCGACCGGGCTGGTATACCTTTTTGTCCGATAAAAGCGATTTTCATAGTTTTCCCCTTCCTTCCATATCAAACAAAAGTGACACACGACACCGAAAGAATTTTTTTGTTTTCGATGTTTTATTTCACTGGGATGACTGGAGAAAGGTTCCCGAGGGTATTTCCATCCAACACGCTTCCGTTTATGCCGATTCCGAAGCTGAGATTACCGAACATACCCATACCTTTGACGGTTTTCCCGAGACGGGCCACCCCATAACGACCGTTATCGGAAATTTTCGCCCGCTTGAATCCGATGGTCCCCTGACCGCCGAAAGAGCTCACCTCGATGCCTTCACGACCATTCTTCCTGAAATCATTGCTCTTGGACCAAATGCTCGCCCCATCCAATACTAGTTTCGCTCCGCTTCCGCGGTTACCATTGAAATCGTTTTTTTCGAACCAGGCATGCGTTCCGGCAGCCAGATCGATTCCATCACCTCCATTGTCATGAATATTTGAATTGATCACCGTCAGAAAACGCTTCTCGGAGTAGATGCCACTTCGATCACTCTTATCCACTTCGACCTTGTCTATCAAGACACGCTTTTTCTTGGATACATCGGCCGAATCGATATGAATGCCGTCACGATCGCTCTTGGTGATGCGGACATCGTACAGCTGCGCCTTGCTATCTGAAAGAATACGGACACCATGGCGACCACCCTTCACGGTCACATCGGACAATTTACTTCCATGTTTCATTTCAACCGTCGGCTTCTCATCGTTCTTGGCTTCGATCACGATATCCTTCCGATCACCGCCCGCTCCGTACAGCCAGACTTTTTTCGGAAGCGTGACATTTTCCTTGTAGGTTCCTTTCTTGACTTCAATCTTATCCCCTTCCTTGGCATCTTTTGTTGCCTCAGCGATAGTATTGTACGGATGCGTACGCGACCCATCCTCCGTACCGGAAGCTTTGCCGTCGACATAAACCACCTCGCTGCCACTGAATACCGCGAAAGGTGAAACTACGAGTACCACCAGTACCGCTCCCAAGAAAATGCCCTTATTTGAGCTGAAATTCGAAAACCTCATAGACAGTAGTTTCATTGACTTAAACAAAATATATTAGCAAATAAGTAATTTTTTGTCAAGAGCGGATTCTTCGCGTACAATACGGATATATATTCAACATTATTCGCTAACGAACGCATCTATGCAGCTTTCCACCCTGTTGAATCCGCAGTCGATTGCTATCATCGGAGCCTCAACACAAGAAGGAAGTGTCGGATGGAGCCTCGCCAAAAACATCATCGAGCGATTTCCTGGACAGAGCTATCCCATCAATCCTAAAACGACAGAATTATTCGGAAAGCCCTGTCTTCCATCGGTCCTCTCGATCGAAGGTCCGGTCGATCTCGCCCTTATCGCAGTACCGGCTGCTCTCGTACCGACCGTACTCAAGGAATGCGGAGAAAAACAGATTCCGGCTGTCACCATCATTTCCGCCGGTTTCAAGGAGGCGAGCGAAACGGGTAGAAACCTCGAAAAGGAAATCGTGCGCATCGCGAAGGAATATCACATCACCGTACTGGGTCCCAACTGCCTCGGTTTCCTTTCTCCTGCACGGCAGCTGAATGCTTCCTTCGCCACTACCTTACCCGAGGCCGGATCGATTGCCTTCTTTTCTCAAAGTGGGGCCCTTCTCACCGCGCTTCTCGACATGAGCGGCCGGTCGATCGGGTATCGCACCTGTGTGAGTACGGGAAACAAAGCCCTTATCCGCGAAAACGATCTCTTGAAATTCTTTGCTGCCGATGAGGCGACTCGGGTGATCGCCTTCTATTCCGAAGATATCACCGATGCCAAAAGCCTTATCGAAACGGGCAGGGCGTTGCTGCAACGCGTGGATCCAAAACCGGTACTGGTATTGAAATCAGGAAAAACTGCTGCAGGTACAGCAGCCTCTTCTTCGCATACCGGAGCGCTCGCCGGCAGCGACGCCGCCTATCGGACCTTGTTCAAACAGGCAGGCATAATCCGCGTCGACGGACTCGAATCGCTCCTAGCGGCACTCGAGGTGTTTTCAAAAAACCCTCTGCCAACCGGGAAACGAGTAGCTATCCTGACGAATGCCGGTGGACTAGGTGTGATGGCGGCGGATGCATGCGTAGAGCAGGGATTGGAATTGGCAACCTTATCACCGACGACAATCGAATCCCTGAAGTCTTTTTTGCCGGCAGCGGCCAACAGTCATAACCCGATCGACGTACTTGGTGACGCACAAGCAGACCGTTATGAGCGTGCCATCGAAGTCGTCTTGGCGGATCCAAATACGGATATGCTCCTCACCATCATCACCCCTCAGGCCATGACAGAAGCGCTTCTGACAGCCCAGGCAATTTTTGACGCACGTGAACGTTTTCCGATGAAACCACTGATCGTTTCACTCTCCGGCGGAGCCATGCTCGAAGAGGCTTCCGTGTTCCTGAAGAAGCACGCCGTGTCCGCGCTCTCCTCACCGGAAGCAGCCGCTCTTGCCCTCGGTCACCTCGCGGAAGTCAGCGAAGCGCGTCGGCATTTTTCGAACACTCCTTTCGTCTGTACGGATATTGATACTCTATCGGCACGCGCCAAAGTGGACCAAGTTATGCAGGAAGGACGCACGCAGTTGTCGGAAACGGAATGCCTCGAGCTTCTGGCGGCCTACGGATTCCGAGCACTCACCCAACGGGTGACGCATTCCGCCGAAGAAGCCCTGGCTGCAGCACAAGGTATCGGAAAACCCACCGCTCTCAAGATCATCTCACCGGATATCACTCACAAGTCCGATGCCGGCGGCGTACTTCTCCATGTCGATCCCCATCAAGCCGGAGCTGCGTATGAGACCCTCATCGCGACCGTGGCGGATCGCGTACCCGAAGCGAAGATCGATGGCGCTTTGGTCGTGGAGATGGCAGCGGAAGGCGGTACCGAACTCATTTTGGGACTCAAAAAAGAACCCGGGCTTGGAACGCTCGTCATGCTCGGTCTTGGAGGTATCTTCGTGGAAGTTTTCAAGGATGTGAGTTTTCGTTTTGCGGAGTCCCTGACACGTGAGGATGCGGCCGCGATGCTACGTGAACTCAAAGGATTTCCCCTGCTGGATGGAACGCGCGGCAAAACCGGTATCGATAAAGACGCCCTTATCGAAGCCATCGGGCGTCTGGCCCGTCTGGCCGTGGACTTTCCTGAAATCGCCGAACTCGATATCAATCCCCTCCTCGCCTTCCGGGATGGCAGGGATTTCCGCGTCCTTGACGCTCGGATCAGACTCGAGAAATAAGCGTGCGATAGAGAGCGATGAGTCGTTCATAAAAGATCGCTTCCGAAAGATCGCCCACACTTTCCTGGGCGTTTTTTCTCAAGAGAGCGAGATCGTATTGTGGAAGACTCCGAATAACCGAAACGAGATTCTCAGTATCGCCCGGCTCAAAAAGAAATCCATTGCGCCCATGGACGATCCGTTCAGGAATACCGCCGATCCGAGCGGCAATGACGACACATCCGGACTGTAAACTTTCGGTTACGACGTATGGGAAATTCTCGTACCACGAGGAAGGAATCAAAATCCCATACGCATTTCGCTTGAGATCTTCTAGGGCATCGCCGAATTGAGCACCAAGAAAATGGATGCGCGTTCCGAGACCTAGGGTCGTCACAAGGGTTTCAAGTCGTATACGGTCCGGGCCGTCTCCCACGATGTCGAGTGTCTGATGATCGGGCAAAACGACGAAGGCGCGTATCAGAACATCCGCACCTTTCTCGGGTGAAAGCCGGCCGAAGAAGAGAAAATTCTGGGATTTCTTTTCCGGTCCGATGGAGAGAATCGGAAACGCTTCGGAAGAGAGGCTGTTTGGGATATGTTCGATCCGTCCCTGGAATCCCTGGACCCGAAACTTTTCTGCCAGAAACAGGCTGGGTGAAATGAAAGTCCGGATGAGACCATAGCTTCCGATGAGTCTATGAAACCACTGTTCAAGCGCGCAGACCAGACTCTTGGGCAAGGAATCTTTCACGCAGCGGTCTTTGATGCAGCGCCATCCGGAAGTATGATCCCAGATCTGACCGCGTACGAAGAGGCTGTAATTCGGGGAAAGAAGTTTATAATCGTGAAGCGTCATGACCATAGGAATACGGTGACGTTTCAGTACCCAGAGTATCGATGGCGAAAGCTGGTGGTAAATATTATGGAGGTGGACGATATCGGGTTGAAATTCCCGAAGCAATGATTCGAGTTTCTGATTGGCCTCGCGATTCCAGATGATACGCATCGCCATACGCAGCTTCTCGGCGACGGAGAGTCGGGATGCGGCATAATCAACCGACTCCACGAAAAACCGCTCCCAAGGGGTCGAAGCGTTTTTCGGATCCTGCATGGAAAAAAAAGCCACTTCATGCCCATGAACCGCAAGGATACGAGCCATATCAAAAAAGGCGCGCTCAGCACCGCCTTTGAGAAAGTGGTATTTGTTTATGAGGAGAATTTTCATTGACTTTCACTCTGACTCATGACATTCTAACAAAGAGCTCGCTATTCCACAATACCTATGTCTCGTTTCATCGAAAGCATCGCCTACGCCGTTTCCGCCCGGTCTCGCGAGAAGAAATTCCGGCAGTTTCTCGATCTGATGCATCCCGCACCTGAAGCCTCCCTGCTCGATGTCGGAGTAAATACGCGAGAGTACTCCCTCACGGATAATTACCTCGAAAAACACTATCCCTTCCCCTCTCGGATTACCGCCGTGGGATTGGAGGATGGGCGCGCATTCTCGGAACGATATCCGAACATCACTTATCGACAAACCACACTCGGAACACCACTTCCCTTCCCCGACCACGCTTTCACTTTCGTCTACTCGAACGCCGTAATCGAACATGTGGGCCGACATGCCGAGCAACTTTTTTTTCTTCAAGAACTGATGCGGGTAGCGCGGCATGGATATGTGACGACGCCTAACCGATACTTCCCGGTCGAAACCCATACCCGCGTACCCTTCCTCCATATACTCCTTCCAAAACGAATCTTCGATCGAACCCTCATCTGGATAGGCAAGTCTTGGGCGACAGGCGACTACATGCACTGCCTCTCGGGAAACGAGCTGCGAGCGCTATGCCACGAGGCTGGGCTGCATGATTTCACTCTCATACCGAACCGCTTCTGCGGACTGACACTGACCTGGACCCTTATATGGCACGCCACCTCTTAAAATCGGCCACTCTCTCCTCGCATCGAAATATCGGCTCGAATCCGATTTTTTGGTCGTTCCTTCTCGTGTTCCTCTTCGGGGGACTGACGCTCTCTTCCGTCTTCATGTTCAATCCGGTACTTCCTCTTCTCGCCACGCTCATTGTCGCATCCGCGGTATTCCTGTTCGATGAACCGTTTCTCCTCTTGAGTGCGTTTATCGTCATCCGGATGTCGCTTGACTACACCGCCGCATTCTACATGCTCCCAGTGGATGACACCACGCTGAGTCTGTCGCAGATCTTCGGCATCGGCGTTGCGCTACTCGGTCTTCTGACACTCATCCGTCACCGGATCAGATTGACAGATTTCCCCCTCATCTTTCCTTTCGCCTTGATACTGACATGGGGAAGCCTGACTCTGTCCTACTCAATCGCTCCGGCCATTTCGCTACAGGAACTCGTTCGTATTTTCGATCTCTTTTCTCTCAGTTTTTTTGCCTTCTTGGCCGTGAAGGATACGCGCGACATCAAACGGTTGTTCCTGGTTTTTTTTCTGGCCAGCCTCCTGCCGATCCTGTTCGGCATTGCGCAGTTTTTTCTGGGTATCGGATTGATTGATCCGAACGTCGATACGCCGCGTATTTTCGGTACTTTCAGCCATCCGAATGTTTTCTCCCTTTTCCTGTTCGTCATCGCCATCCTGTCTTTTTCCTTTTTTCTGTTCCTGGCTCTTTCCCGATCGGAACGGACACTTTCACTTTCGCTCTTCTTCCTGATTTCCATCGTGCTCCTTCTGACTTTTTCGCGTGTGGCCTGGATCGCGCTCTTCCTCTTCTTTCTGGCACTCGGAATCTTTCGCTACCGGCTGGCTCTCGTTCCGCTCATCATCTTCCCAGTGCTCCTTTTCGGCCTCTCGAGTTCTTTTCAATCGCGCATACTCGATAGTTTCGCGAGTGACCCTGACAGTTCTCTCCTCTGGCGCGAGAATCTCTGGAAAGACACGATTACCCAGGCCATCGCCGACAAACGAGTGCTCGTCGGTACAGGTCTAGACACCTTCCCTCTCGTCTCAGAGAATTTGCGAGGTATCAAGCTGGGTTCCAGCGAAGCGCACAATGACTTCGTGAAATTTTTCATCGACGGAGGCCTTTTGGGACTGGTTGTCTTTCTCTTGTTTCTCGCTTCCATAAGCATGATCTTGATTCGACATGCAAGACGTACGCCAGATCCCATTCTTAAGAATCTCTTCTGGCTTCTTTTCCTGCTCCTTATGATTCTCGAAATTTCCGCCCTCACGGACAATGTGTTCAAGAACACTCCCGTGCAATGGCTCTTCTTTTCTATGCTCGGTGCTGTCCTCGGAAGAGAATCGGTCTTGTTGAAAAAAATCACCCGGTCTTAATGGAACCATAAAAAAAGCCCCCGAAAGTAGTGTTACCTTTCGGGGGAAGTTGCTGCAGTTCGGCTCTTATTTTGTGGCCGCCAAGACTCTTCGGTGCTCCTGTCCCATCGCCACGACGGAGTTGTCCTTGAAACACCAGCCGAGAGCTGGCTTTCCCCCGACGTGGACATGGTAGGGATTGCCGTCGCCCGTGGTTGGCCCCCAGGCACGAGTGCCGCCCGGAAGAACAATCACCAGGTTAATCACCCGGCACTCTTGCCCTTCTGGCCGGACGAAGTCGAGCTTCGCCATGCCGCCGACGATCGGTGCTTCAGCTTTGGCCTTAGTCAGGTCGATCCCCTTGATATCAGGACCTTGACCGGCCCAGTCGCTCCCGAGGCCGATGGCGTAGAGCCGGGATCCTTCAGGCAGAGCCTTCAAGATCCAGACGCTCTTCCCCTTCACGTAGGTGTCGGGGAGCTGTTGGGCAGCGGCGAGGTGGGGGTCGGCTGTGAAAATGGCGACCACCCTGGTAGTCGTAACGGTATATTCACCGTTCTGTGCCAGCCGGGTGAAGCTGATGCCCATGGGGCCGTCATCAGCAAACAATGCCGACGAAAAGACAATGGCCAAGATTGAAAAAAAGAACTTGAGTGCGCGCATGGATATCTCCTTTCGAGAAAAAGTGCGCTTCAGAACCCCGCCTCAGACTATGAGAGCGAGACTAAAAAATTTCTACCTTGTCACCTGTTTTTATTTGAAAACTGATGACATTCAATACTACACCCTTTTTCTTATTTTGTCAATAGAAAGAATAGGTTTACTTAAGGCCAAAAAATGAAGAAGCGGCACACCTAGATTCAGGTATACCGCTTCAGAACGACTAAGAAAGCAGGGAGCTTCTTTTTCATGTTCACCTGGCAACGACAGAGGGTAGAGCGGCTTTGAAAGCTCGCTCTCCGTTCCTCTCATACGCATTGTTTTGCGTCACGAGGGAGTTCTGTCCTTTTTATCCTGTCCAGATATACGAAAAGAAAAAGAAATCACCTATCTTCAATCAGTCAATGTCGATACCGGAGGCCTTGAGGCCTTCAAGCGTAGCCGTCCACCGAGTTTCCTCGATATTCAGCTTGATCGCTCTGCCAGCATCAAAGGTAACCGCGAATCCAGGGATGGTTCCTTCGGGGCCGAAATGCGCCCCCACACCGACCGTCCACAGCTTATTGGCTGTCCGGATTCCCACGTAGGCATGACCCGTCGGATCACCCGGCGTTTCCACGTTCCCGCCCAACTCGACGAAGGGCTGCAGATTCCGGGCGACCGTCCCCGACAGAGCGCCTGAGGTAGCCGTTTCCAGATTCTGGTGGAGTATCACTCGACCACCGATGCTGACGATGGCGCGCGACTTACCGAGATCAGATGTATCGCTGATCGGACTGCCTTGCCAGCTGTGACCGACACTTCTAGCCATCAGGTGACAATAGTTCGCCCATGCGGACCATTCCGGTAAGACCTCTTCCCCAGCACGTTCGCGTGAAGCGTCCGTGTAGTTCGTGGCCAGGCAGAGGGCCCGGTACGTCTGCTGACTCCGGTAGTCTCCTTGATGGCCGTTTTCTTTCACACGACCAGCCAGGAGCTTGACGTTCACGTCCCGACCATCATAACCCGACCACTTATAGGCCGGACCGACGGTTAGGTTGTTTCCGTCATACTGGAAGCCTTGAGCGTTTTTACCTTTCCACCAATCACCTTTGGCGCCGATACCAACGGCGTGCCGTCCTTCCTTCGTTTCTTTCAGGAGAGGATAGAGCGCGCCTTCAAAGCCGCCAAAACGCACATTCTGATCCGCTCCAGCGTACAGAGCCAGATCGTAATCATAACGTCCGGCTATGACGACAGCCTCCGACTCTGCGACGATCTCGGGTTCTTCGCGTGGTGCGGCAGCGGGTGGTGCGATCGCTACAGCAGGAGGAAGCACGACGGTGTCGAGCACCCAGTTGTTGCAGTTGCGCACCCAGTGCAGCAGGCGACCACCACTCAGAATGTACGTGCGTGCGGACACGACGACACTCCGATCCCAGGCTGCTACCACATTATACTTAAAGGAAACATGTCCCTTCTCACAGAATGCTGCCGCTTGGAAGCGATGACCTGGTTTGAGGAACAGTTCCTTGTGCTGACCATCGCTGACTTTTTTCTCGAGCATGTCCTGATCCTCTTGCGAAAGACCAAGCTTCTTCCATGCCTCAAGATTGATAGTAGCGTCATTCTTGCCACCACAACCATGCAGCGGGGCTCCGCCGACTTTCGTCCAACGGAAATCACCGGATGCGGTTGTTGAAGGAGCCGTAACGCTTGCGCGTTGTGAACGGTTCTCCAACATGATCTTTTGCCCGGCCCGAATTTTGTTGCAATCTTTCAGGCTATTCGCCTTACAAACTGCCCTCCAATTCGAGCCAGCAATGCCCTGAAGCGTCTCCCCTGCCTTAACGACATAGAAAGACGATTCCGCTGCTTGTACTCCCGGCATTCCGAAAAATGCCAAGAGAAAAACAACGACGAACCACGATAGTTTCATCTTGTTTCTCCTCGATGATTGTTCGGACGGCCGGAGGGCAGTCCGTTGAATTGGACTGTCCCTTTCTCTTTAAGCTCCTTACGAAGTGTTTCGGCATATGACCACAAATCCTCGATGTCGAGAAAGAGATCATTTGCCACCTGCCAACCCGAACGTTCGCCTTCAAATGCGAGCGAAAATTCAGGCAAGCTCTTTGCTGGTTTTCCGAGCCGATCCTCCATTTCGTGCACGTAGGCACTGTAGGACCTCAAACGTGCAGCGAGGAGATATGCCGCTTCCTCTGGCGAGTATTGCCGTTCCCCGAAAGGTCCGACATACCGCTCTTGAATTGCTAGAAGAGCAGGAACAGCATTATTGATAGCCGTTCCTACTCCCAGTGGGAAAGAAATCCTTCCGCCACCACGTTCTACGAATCGCTCCGTATACGTAGTTTGGCGCACGTTGCCCATGGCTTCGCGCGTGAGCACATCAGCATGCAGGGAATACTGCTCCCCTGCAATATTGATGGGCCACGGAAAGACTTTGCGGAGGTCGCTGAGAACTGGATGGTCCCCTCTTACCTCTGCTGCACCGACAACCGTCGACGGAAACATCCGAAAGAATGCCTCGTCTATGGAGTCAACGCAGTCTTTTCCGCCACGCAGTGAAACGGTTTCGCTCTGGAGCGTGAGCACTTTCGTGTGCGCTCCGGAGAGGATAAGCAGCTGGCTCCCGTTCACCTCATTCGCAGTAAGATCATGGATCAGTACTGTGAAGTAGGGATTGGTGAGCGCATTCTTAGCAATGGCCGGATAGAATCGCTTCTCGCCGGTTTTGGTTACCAAGAACGCTTGCCAGACGAGCCGAGGAAGATATTTCACTTCACCACGCTCGCCAAAAGGCACTGGCCAACCCAGGGAATCCCCCACCCACTCGGGCGTGAGACGCACCTGAACGATGGTCGCTCGCGAAAGCTCCTCCCGCGTATTGACACCAGTAAGCGCAAGCGCCTTCCAGTGCTGCGGGATCTCGCATACTTTTTCCCCTGTTATTTGATCGCTCGGAAGCGACGTTTCGAACCGAGGATTCATCGCGCAACCCGTGAGGGCCACGACAATCAGGCAGAGCAACAAACGAATTGCGGTCATGATGACCTCCCATTGATTGAATGATTGAAGATTTTTGTGCAGATTGTCAAGGAGCTTCTTTCCCTCCTAAGGCGAGAACCGGAAGACCGTTCTTCCTTTTCTCGTCCTCAAGAAACAAACAGCATCTTTTATTTAGGAATCGGAACGGCGATTCTCATCCTTTAGGATAATCAGGAAACTCGCGAGGAAAATACCCAGGAAAAATCCGGATGCTATAGTCATGAGAATTTTCTTGAACGTAGGTTGTGTCTCGAGGATGGGACCGGAGAGCACACGGACCTCGACGTTTTTGTCGTCGCCTGAACGGAAAAGGGAATTCTTCTCGATCAAGACTTCGGAGACCGCACTTATCACCCGGGCTGCATCGCGATCATTATCGCTCTTGACCGTGACGCTCAAGACGCCGAGCTCAAGATTTTTCTGGACTTCCACCATCTCCCGCCATTCATCCAGACGTTCTTTCTTGTTGACCGGAAGGAATTGCCCGTTGATTTTTCCGGTTTCCAGAACCGCATCGATGAAACGTTCGCTATAGATCGCTTCGCTCAATACCTTGCTCAGGTATTCCGATGACTTGAAAAGCGAGTAAAAATCCTGCCCTTGGGTATTTGACTGCACGACCAAAAAATCCATGCTGGACTGGAAACGCATACTGAAGGCTATCATACCCGCAAACGCAACCGCCGCACAAAGCACCCCGCTCAAAAGGAGGGCACCTACTTTCTGCTTCAGAAGGGTGAAAAGCGATGAAAAGCTCATAAATAAAAGCTGTGAATTTTGCGCATTCGAATTAACAAAATATATTAGCAAAAAATATGAAAAATGTCAATAGCTAGAATACCCCTGAAAATAGCCGGAAAAAAGATTTTTTACCTGATTTTTAGGAGTACCCCGAGAAAGACACTCCAAAAAAACAAATAAGGCGCATCTTAGCAAGAAGCGCCCATTTCACTCACATCTTTCCTCGGAAACTCACTGAGATTAGACCTTTCTCTCGCACACTTCTGTGGTGGCGGAGAAAATTTTTATCCTTCTCTTCTCGAAAGATTTCCTCGTAATTCGGTATTTTTGACTCAAGTTTAATTCAGCTGGCCGATCCTTGCGAGGCGAGGGTAATCTGCTGTTGTTGATTCATGGTCGTCGACCCCTGTTTTTTACAGCCCGGAAGCTCTTCATTCGCCAGAGAATCGCAAAACCGTCGAAGAGCGATTTCTGCGAGCCTGGACTGTTCCTCTATGGAAAGTTTTCGGTTATCGGGCCTGGAGACAGTCGTTTGCAGATGACTGTCTAGCGCCAAAGTCAGGGATCTGACCACCGCTACCGGCAGAAAAATCTCCGCATCAGCCGTCAATGTACAATCCGTCTTCTTGATTTTGCCAAGTTGCCGATTGATTTCGCAGGTGTGTTTCCAGCCTTCCGGATCGAGTCGGGAAAGTGTCTCACCTGGTTTCACGAGATAGGAACGGTATCTCGGTTGATCATCATGATGGACCACTTGCGAAGACGGTGCCGACATTGTTCGGAAATTCACCCTAACAATCACTGGTCTTTCCCCCGCTGCCGGAGACAGCACTCTCGAAGAGTCCTCTTTTGCCTGGACCAAACTCCTGGCAGTCAACAACGATTTCGGGGAACGAGCAGACTGGATCGACTCGGGAGAGGAATAGCCACTGGTATTGAAAACGACCAGCGTCGCGGTCACCCCGGACAAAAAAGTTGCCAAGGCACAAAAAAACACGAATATCCAATTCCGCCGCCAGCGGGATTCACGAGGAAGCGCGTTCATGGAATCACTCCTTTCTTGAAAAGACCGGCTTTGAGGCTGGTCAGGATATCAAGAAGGCTGGCTCATACCGAGGCAGCCTTGTGTCAAAATCACGTACTGCCTCAGAAAAACGCGTCCTATCGCGTCAAAAATGATGTTAAAGTGCATATATCTACCCGACCTCCACGATTTTTTTCGTGGCCAAGCCAGAACGACACTGTAACACGGTTACGTATATTTAACAAGAATCTGCGAGAAGAAAAAATACTGTATCACCAAAATATGCTTTCGTATGGAGAATTTACCCCTCCACTTGTCACACCACAGGTTTCACGAGCAGGATACACGTAATATTTCCGCTTCAAGTTATACGTTTCACACCACACAAGGGCCGATCTTCCTTTTGAATAGCATAAGCCGCTAGCCGCTTTCAAAGTGCGAAAGGCAGGAACTCGAGACCCTCATGCGACATCGGAAACTCTACCGAACAACTTCACTCTCGTACAAATGCTCCTGAAAAGAGACCTGTCTCATGATTTCTTGGTCGGTATAAGCTGTTCCTTCGGGAACCACGATTAGTTTGTCATCATCATCATTCCTTCGGTGAATGATAGCGATACAAATGCCTTCAATTTCGGCAAGAGGCTTATCGGTACCCAGAAAATATGCATCCAGATCATCCCCGTCCGGAGCCAAAACACCGGGAACATATCCGTAGTTGACGGGATATGAATCTATTTTATGCGGAGCGTAGGAAGAGCCGATTGGCTGATCGAATGCAAGCCGAACCTTCTTCCCCAGAAAGGTACGCGCCAATCTGAGCGATTGAGAGATTTCTTTCATATATTTCAACTTCATTAGCTAGAGATATTATCCAGAAACAGTCTACGAGGTTTCCTAGGTAACGATGACAACCTTCTTTTCCAAACGATTGCATTTCTACCCGTTTCCGGTACCCCTAACACCGAGAATAAAGGACGTATTTTTACTTCATGTTGAGGCTCTAGAAGGAAGTTTGAACCTATCTAGAGTTAGTTAATGGCTAGTCTAAGGTGTCTCTTACCAGCCCTGTTTACGATATGACTTGGTAATATCAGAGAGCTCTTCCTCGAATGAGGAAATAGCTTCATCGAATACAGCGAGAGTTTTTATCTTTTTTGGGCTTTCCAAAAAGCTTTGAATCCAAGAGATGCCCTCTTCGATATCCTGGGCGACAAAATCTGAGACGACGGCAATGAAGGGATGAATCCAGTCTTCAATGGTCACATTATGAAAAACAACATTTGATCTTCGATGATGAGTATCTTTTGGAACGATAGAAATGAGTGGTTTCTGGAAAGACTTTGCCAGTACCATTTCTTGTGCGGTACCAGCACCAATTTTTGAAGTAGCATGAACGATAACGATATCAGAATTTTTGATAAGCCACAGATCATGACCAACTACGAGTTCTGACCCGACGTTATCACTAATCAAATCGCCATGTAAAAACTGTGCTTGTGGAATAGCCCGAGTTATTTTTTTTGTGTATTCGGTTTTCCAGTCTATCCAGTTCTTTCGCTCCTCATCACCTTTAGGGATACTGCCGAGAAGAGCTATTTTTAATTTGTTCATAAATATTTTGCTG
>CAYMZY010000014.1:0-23967 GCA_964395165.1 uncultured Bdellovibrionales bacterium
TGAAAGGTTCTCAGGAATCTTTTCCTATCGAAACCTCTCGGTTGTCAATCCTCACTTTTTGCGGTAGCGAGGGGACTTTTCCGCACTGTTGAGGTGCGGGTTTTCATCGTTCTCTTTCCGAGTTATTTCCGCGAGTCGATAGCGATTATGAAGAAAAGTATGCACCTATTGCCAAGTTTTGTCAACCAGTCCGAACACCGGTTTACCAAAAAAAAATAGGAAGAGTGAATGGGTGGAGGGAGGGAAGTATCCGGGAAAGTTATGCCTGATTCTTGCTTTATAATGCTTTTTTCCGTAGTGTTGAAGGAGGTGGTGGCGGACTGAGGACTTTCTGTCGGTCCATCTCGTAATTTGAGGAACAGACTATGAATCAGGAACATATCCGGAATTTTTGCATCATTGCTCACATCGACCACGGGAAGAGCACCTTGGCCGATCGTTTGATCGAGCTCACGCATACGGTCGAAAATCGCAAGATGAAGGATCAAGTACTCGATCAGATGGATCTTGAGCGTGAGCGTGGCATCACCATCAAGCTGCAGCCGGTGCAGATGGGATACTCTTTCGGTGGTGTGAAATACCAGTTGAACCTGGTGGATACGCCTGGGCATGTGGATTTTCATTACGAAGTTTCCCGTTCATTGGCGGCAGTGGAGGGGGCGATACTCCTGGTCGACGCGACCAAGGGAGTGCAGGCGCAGACACTCGCGAATCTCTATCTGGCTATCGAACAGGGATTGACTATCGTCCCGGTGGTGAACAAAATCGATCTGCCGAATGCGCAGGTCGAGAAAACGAAGAAGGAGATCATTCATATTCTCGGGTGTCCGGAGACAGATATCCTGGAGGCGAGTGGAAAGACGGGTATCGGTGTGCAGGCGGTGCTTGAGCGTGTCATTGAGCGAGTTCCGGCTCCGGGAGGCGACCGGAACGGGAAGCTTCGCGCACTGATTTTCGATTCGGTCTATAACGTATACAAGGGGGTTGTGGCCTGCGTTCGGGTGGTTGATGGGAGTGTGAAGCGGGACGATATCCTTCATATGCTCGGGACGGGTCATGAGAGCGTGACCGTGGAAGTCGGATTCTTCAAACCGAGCCTCGTGCCGACATTGATACTCGAGGCTGGTATGATCGGATATATCGCGACCGGACTCAAGGAAGTCGCCCATTGCCGCGTCGGGGATACGATCACCTGGAAACCGAAGGATCGCGAGCCGATCGGTGTCGAGATGCTTCCTGGATATCGGGAGATCAAGCCGACCGTTTACGCGAGCCTCTATCCGGTCGATGGCGATGAATATGGGTCGATGCGTGATGCGCTTGAGAAGCTGAAGTTGAATGATGCCGCTTTCGTCTTCGAACCGGAATCGAACGAAGCGCTTGGGCGAGGGTTTCGCTGTGGCTTCCTCGGTCTTCTTCATCTGGAGATCATCCAAGAGCGTTTACGGCGCGAATTCGATATGGAACCGACGATCACGACGCCTTCCGTCGTCTATGAGATCAAGCTGATCGGTCAGGAAGAGCGTTTCTCCATGTATTCTCCGTCGAGTCTTCCTGATCCGTCGGGTATCGAGACGATCTATGAGCCGTACGTCGATCTGTCGATCATCACGCCGAGTGAATATCTCGGGAACGTGATGAACCTTTCGCAGAAGATTCGGGCGACCTACAAGAATACCGAATATCTTGATGAGACACGGGTCCTTCTGTCGTTTGAGGCGCCGCTCATGGATGTGATCGTCAATTTTCACGATGAACTGAAGAGTGCGACGCAGGGGTATGCCTCGATGAATTATGAGCCGATCGGGTATCGGGAGAGCGACGTCGAGCGGTTGGATATTCTGGTAGCTGGTGACCGTATCGATGCCTTTTCGCGGATGGTGCCAAAGCGTCTTTTACAGGAAGAGGGTAAGCGTATGACGGAGAAGTTGAAATCGGTTATTCCTCGGCAGAACTTCGCTGTGGCCATCCAGGCGACCGTCGGGGCCAAGGTGATCGCGCGCGAGACGATTTCCGCGTACCGTAAGGACGTGACAGGTGGTCTTTATGGGGGGGACTTTTCACGCAAGAAGAAACTGCTGGAAAAGCAGAAGCGCGGGAAAAAGAAGGCGAAGGAACTCGGACAAGGAAAAGTTTCCATTCCTGGCGAAGCGTTTCTCGCCATCCTGAAGAATTAGCCTTGCGTATTCTTGGAAAAAGGAGCAAAAAACGGTATACTGGAAGAGTAATCATTGAGGGGAGAACCTATGGCCTTAGAACTTACGGAATCGAATTTCGATGCAGAAGTATTGAAGAGTGATAAGCCGGTTTTGGTTGACTTTTGGGCTCCTTGGTGCGGTCCATGTCAGATGATGGGTCCGGTGATCGATGAGCTTGCCAGCGAATCGACGAATGCCAAGATTACGAAACTGAATGTCGATGAGCATCCTGGCGTCGCGCAGAAATATGGCATCATGTCCATTCCGGCTCTGAAGATCTTCAAAGGCGGGCAGGTGGTCAAGGAATTCATCGGTATTCAGACGAAAGACAAATTGAAGACGGAGCTTGGAGCGGTTTAGTCCCGTTTCCGTGCTCGTTTCAATAAAAACCAATATGAAAATTCATCGAGAACAGATCGATCTTGAAAGCAAGACGCAGATCCAATTCATGGACATTACTGACCAAGTCCAGGAAATCGTAGACCGTTCGGGGATACGCGAGGGCCAGGTATTGATCTATGTGCCACATACGACGATGGGTGTGGCTATCAATCACAACGAGTCTATGCTGTTACAGGACTTCATGCGCGTTCTCTATAAGCTTGTGCCGGTAGACGATCAGTATACGCATGATCTCTTCGAATTGAAGCGGGATAGCACATCGGATGGACGGAGCAATGGGCACTCCCACTGCAAGGCCATCCTCTTGGGGAACAGCGAAACGATTCCGGTCGAAAAAGGAAAAGTACGCCTTACGGACCGGCAGAATATTTTTGCAGTCGAGTTTGATGGTTCGCGCAAACGTGATGTCCTGATACAGGTTATTGGAATATAACGGATTCGCGTAGTATGGTTCCTCTGGTCGAGACATTGAAACAGAATAACTACTTACGTTCGGAAGAGCTCGTTCTGGCCTTCGAATCGGTTTCCCGCGCAGAATTTCTCCCGCAGGAGTTTGAAGGTGAAGCGGATGCAGATATCCCACTGCCGATTGGACATGGACAAATGGGACCGCAGCCGAGTCTTGTGGCTGTCATGTTGGAGCTGCTTGAAATCAAGGAGGGGCATCGAGTGCTCGTTGTCGGAAGCGGTTCTGGCTGGGTAACCGGATTGCTCGCTTATGTGGTCGGTCATCAGGGGAAAATCATCGCTTTCGAAAGAATTGAAGAGCTTCATATATTAGGACAACGGAATCTTGAGAAGTTTGATTTCGTCAAAAGTGGACGAGTCGAATGTTTCTTAGGTGAAGGGGAAGACGGTTTTCGGGAAAATGACCCATTCGATCGCATCTTGGTCCTGGCCTCTGTCGAGAGCGTTCCTGAACCTTTTCGTCAGCAGCTGGTACTTTCGGGAAAGATGGTAATACCTATCCGGAATCACCTTTGCTATTTCGAGAAACGCAGTGAGAGCGAGTTGTATAAGGAAGAGTTTCCCGGGTTCTTTTTTGTGCCGCTTATCCTGAAGTCGTTTTGAGGGCGGACATCCGGACAGTCTTTCTTTTTCAAAGTATTTTTTATCCAGAAACCATTGGCATATGCGTGTTTTTCTCCTCACTTTCTTTTTCATTCTGGCGCTTGGAAGCGTCGGCTTATTGGGTTTGCTTGAATTTTGGTCCGGTCAGCCAGGATCGGCACTTTCCGAGCAGATATTCGAGATAAAGCGAGGGGAAAATGCGTGGGCAGTTGCGAAGAATCTGGAAGATACTCGTATCATACGGAGCCGATTCGGCTTCCTGTATGCCCTTGCCCGTTTGAAGAAGCTTGATGGTGGCATGGTAGCGGGAGAGTACCGTCTTGCGCCCGAGTTCTCATCACGGGAGATTGCGTTGCGGATCACTACGGGGCAGGCTTTTTCTCGGGATATCCGGGTGACTTTTCCGGAAGGATTTACTGCTCTTCAGATGGCGGACCGGCTTACGGAAGCGGGTCTCCCGGGTGAGGCATTTCTTTCACTGGTTCGAGAACCCAAAGAAGAGTGGCGATCTGAGTTTCCTTTTCTTGGGTCGATACCGCTTGGCGGGGGGCTTGAAGGGTTTCTTTTCCCGGACACCTATCGTTTTGATCGTCAGGCGGATGCCGAAAGGATCATTCGGGTTCTGCTTGAGACTTTCGGAAAAAAAGCCTGGCCACTCTTTTCTGGACAGTCTCTTCCAGATGCATATGAGACTCTGGTACTTTCGAGTATCGTCGAGACTGAAGTGCGAAGCGATCGAGATCGTTCACTGGTAGCCGGTATTTTCTTGCGTCGATTATCCATCGGTCAGCCGCTCCAGAGTGATGCGACAGTGAAATATGTCCTCGGCTTGAATAAGGTTCAGCATTCTTTCGAAGAGACGCGGACTGATTCCCCATATAATACATATGTGCATAAAGGTCTTCCACCTGGTCCGATTGCGAATCCAGGTCTTTCGGCGATCACAGCGACTTTGAATCCGGTTCAGAACAAGACATTTTACTTTTTGAGTGATCCGAAGACCGGCGAAACGGTTTTTGCGGAAACCTTTGAGGAACACGTGCGTAATAAGGCGGCGCACGGTTTATAAGAAAACATATGCAGTGGACACGCCGAAAAAAACTCCTGGTCGCCCATCTCCTGGTTCTTTGCGTCCTCTCGGTTATTTTTTGGCAGTATTTTTCCGGTACGGTTCGATTTCCGGAGACAGACCGTCTCTTGTCGACGCTCGCGCTTGCCTCGGGTCTTTTCGTGTGGATGTTTTCCGGATTTATCTTATGGAAGGAAAAGCCGATGAGGATCGCTGGCGCTTTTGTGTTTGTTGCACCTCTTTTTTTTCAGGTGGCAGACTGGCGGGCGTACTTGGGAGAGATTCTGATTGTCGGATTCCTGTATGCTGCCGCCGTGATGGTGGAACGTGAGCAGCGGGAGCGCCTGAAATTCTCTTCGGCACGAACGCTGCTCGTAGCGAAGCAAATAAGTGTGTTCGCTTTCTCGTTCGCGCTTTCCCTCGGATACTTCGCTTCTATCCATTCGCTTTCCTGGGATGATCTTGAACCAAGATTCCGTCTCGGGCATGGAGCGATCGAGAAGATACTCGAATGGAGCGGGTACATCCAGCCCGAATTGGACTCTTTGATTGAAGAGAAGAAAACGGTCGATGAGTACATCCTTTCATTGGACCAGACTTCGTTCCTTTCTAGTGGTGACAAGTCTCAGCAGTTTGAACAACTGAATGATGAGGTCGGTCGTTTACGTGCCCAGGGAATCAATGTTGAGTTCTCCGGAGATGCACTTTCATCGGTTCGGGGAGCCGCAAAAGAAAACACCTTGGTGACCGGGCGAAAACAGTTGGGTGAATTGATTGGGAGGCCGGTCCGTGGCGATGAAGAGATCGGCGCGGTTTTTGCGGAAATACTACAAACGAAGCTATCCGCCTTGCTTGAAGGAAGCCATGTTCGCGATCGTATTTCTGATCGAGTGCTCCCGCTCTTTGTTGCGACGCTTTTTTTCCTCACCGTGTGGCCGATCGGATTGCTCCTCTTTTCGGTTTGGAGCGTTCTTTCGGCGGCTATCATCACGCTTTTTCGTTCACTCCATTGGATCGACCTTACGGATCGTACGGTCACGCAAGAACAACTCGAAGACTGACTTCTGGGCCCTGCGTGACGGTCTTTGGATTTAGCACTCGAAAAGATTGATTGCTAATTTTTTTCTTTTCGGGTATGCTGGATTCCGTGGGTTTTTGAAAAAATGGAAAATGACTATGGCAAAGGATTATTATGATATTTTAGGTGTTCCAAAAAGCGCTTCACAGGACGAAATCAAGAAGGCGTTCCGGAAGCTGGCGCATCAGCATCATCCGGACAAGTCCGGAGGAAATGAGGCTCTCTTCAAGGAGATAAACGAGGCATACGGGACGCTTTCTGATTCGGAAAAACGGGCGCAGTATGATCGGTTCGGGCAGTCATTCTCAGGAGGGAACGGTGGAGGGGCATCTTCCGGCGGTTGGGATTTCGGTCAGTATGGCGGAAATGGGAATATAAAGTTTGACTTTGGTGAAGGATTTGAAGATATTTTTTCCGGCGTCTTCGGTGGCGGTCAGTCCGGGCGCTCCAAGCAGGGACAGGATATCCAGGTGGATGTCGAGATCTCGTTTGAGGAGATGGTGAGTGGTGTGCAGAAATCGATTTCGCTTCGGAAGATGGCTGTCTGTAACGAGTGTCAGGGAACGGGAGGGAAGCCGGGAGCCAAGGAAGATACCTGTAAACGGTGTGACGGTCGCGGTCGGATACAGAAACAGGTGCAGAGTATCTTCGGAGTCATGGCGCAGGTGGTCGCCTGTGACGCTTGTCACGGAAAAGGGAGGACATACGCAGAGTCATGTCATACCTGTCATGGAATAGGGAGATCCCAACAATCGGAGACGATTGAAGTGAACATCCCAGCGGGAGTGCAGGACGGACAGGCATTGTCTCTTGAAGGTCGGGGTACGGCCGGGGAGTATGGCGCTCGCTCGGGTGACCTGTTCGTCGTCGTGCATGTCCAGCCTCATAAGGAGTGGAAGCGGCGTGGAGACGACATTCTTTCATCCGTCGAAGTGCGGTATCCTCAGGCGGTATTGGGAGACAAACTGAATGTCACGACGGTTGAAGGTCGAGTGACCATGAAAATACCGGCCGGTACGCAGGGGGGAGAAGTGTTCCGGATCCGAGGGAAAGGCATCCCGCATTTGGGTCGATATGGTCGTGGCGATCATCTGGTGACCGTGAAGCTTTTGGTGCCGAAGAAACTCTCTTCCGATGAGAAGAGGTTGATTGAGAAGTTGGCAGAGATAACCGACCAGAAATAGGGAGTGCGGATTCTGAGCAAAAAAATGGGATACACCCCATTTTTTTTGTTGTGGTTTCTTTTTTGCGTGGTATACTGGAGGGGACTTTAAGAAACGTCTTGAGAAAGCACTCCGTATGGGTAATCAGGCACGGAAAATCCTGTTGATAGATGATGATGACGATATTCGCGGTTTGTATGCGGATGTGTTTCGTGGAGAGCACTACGATCTTCGAGAGGCAAGTGATGGATTAGAGGGTCTGGAAATGGCGAATCAAATTGTGCCGGATGTTATCGTTTCTGGTATCATCATGCCGCGTATGGATGGTTTCCAGTTGGTTGAAGCTCTTCGAAAAAACGTGGCGACGGCCGATGTGCCGGTCGTGTTCCTTTCTCATCTTGGGCGAGAGGAGGATGAGATACGGGCGAAGTCTCTGGGCGTGAGGGATTTCATCGTGCAGAGTATCGTGACGCCGACCGAAGGCATGAACCGAGTGAAAAGCATCCTTGAGAACAGGGAATATTGCGTGAATGTCGATCCACACAGCCTAGATGCGGAAAGGCTTTCTCGGGAACTTGGAATCGATGAGAATTTCAGAACACCAGATGGTGGCCGATGGGTGCTACGCCTTCGTCTGAAGAATTTGGATAGGCAGCAGTTCGATGCTGAGCTGATCGAGGAGTAGTCGATTTTTTTGAGAGAAATATGGCCACATGGAAGTTTCGTGTACCGGAGCGAAAAGCGCTACCGGGTTCTCTGCATCCCGTTATCGCGTCACTTCTCGAGCAGCGGGGATATAGCGAAGAAGATGAACGGATTCGTTTTCTCTCGCCCCAATACGATCGTGACCTTCATGATCCCTTTCTTTTTTCCCAGATGGAGCGTGTCGTAGAACGCATTGGGAGCTCTCTGAAGCGGAATGAGGTGATCGGCATTTTTGGTGATTATGATGCTGATGGTGTGACGTCATCCGTGGTTATGAGAGAGGCGATACAGATTCTCGGCGGGCGTGTAGCGGTTTATATTCCGCAGAAGGATACTGAGGGCCACGGTTTAAACACCCGAGCTTTGGATTTTTTTACCAAGCAAGGTGCCAGGCTCATCATGACGCTCGATTGCGGAATGATGAATCATGAGGAGATCGATGAAGCGAATATGCTTGGACTCGATGCCATCATTATCGATCATCATCATGTCCCCGAGGTGCTGCCGTCCGCATACGCGATCATCAATCCGAAACTTCATGGTGAGACCTACCCTTTCCGCGATCTTTGTGGAGCAGGGACGGCATTCAAGGTCGCTCAGGCATTGTTTCGGCGTTTCATCCCCGACCATGAAGATCAGGCAAAGTGGCTTCTTGATATCGTCGCGACCGGGACGGTAGCTGATGTCATGCCTCTTGTGGGAGAAAATCGGGTTTTGGTGACATATGGATTAATCGTTCTTTCTCGGACGAAGCGCGTCGGATTTCAGGAAATGTTCCGAGTAGGAAGAATGCCTTTTAGTTTGGAGAAGAAACCCTCTGCTCGGGATATCGCGTTCCAGATCGCGCCGCGGATCAATGCCGCTTCGCGTATGGCCCACGCCATGCTGGCTCACGACCTGCTTATGGAATCGGATGCGGATAGGGCGAATAAACTTGCTCTTGAGCTTGAGGATCACAATAATGCCCGTCGAAAACTGAGCACTGAAATGGTGGAACAGGTCAGCGCTCTCGTCGAATCGGAGTATGCGGACAAGAAATTTATCTTCGCGGTAGGAGAGACATATCCGTTCGGTATCGTCGGACTCATTGCTGGACGTATCGCGAGCACCTACCGGAAACCGACCTGTGTGCTCTTCCGAGGGGCTCACGAGAGCATGGGTTCATTTCGGAGCATTCCCGAGTTCAATATCATCGAAGCTCTTGAAGCGTGTGCCGATCTTCTGGTGAAGTTCGGTGGACATGCTCAGGCGGCCGGTATGACTATCAAGAATGAGAACTTGGATATATTTCACGAGCGTTTCAATACCTTGGTGGAGAATGGTCTTCGCGAGGTCGTGACCGAGCCGGAATTGTGGATAGATATGAAGATACGTCCGATCGATATCGTCCCTGAACTTGTGACCGGTCTTTCCCGTTTCGCTCCTTTTGGTGAAGGGAATACTGAACCAGTCTTCTCCCTTTCCGATATGCGAGTGAGACAGGCTCGTTTCGTGGGGAGCGGGAACAAACATTGGAAGCTCTGTCTGGAGTCACCGGATGGTTTGAAGTCGTTCGATGCTATTGGTTTCTCCTTGGGTGAACGGTTTCCGAAGATCACCGAGGGGGATTGTTTAGATGTCGCTTTCACCCTGGAGGAAAATGTATGGAATGGGCGATCGTCCATTCAGCTTAAATTGGTTGATTTGTGTCTGAAGGAGGGATAAGGCATTCTAAATAGTCTAGTGCGTTTTCGTTTTTCTAGTTGATTCATCGGTTTTTCGAAGAGTCCTTCCGGGCTGAAAGCGTCATGGATTGGATTTTTATGAAAAGTTAAGAAGACATGATATAGTGGAAAGGAATTATGGAAAAAATCATCCTGTATACGGACGGCGGTTCTCGGGGGAATCCGGGGCCTTCTGCACTTGGAGTTTATATCGAGACGCTTGGCAAGGGCTATGGCGAGTTTTTGGGTGAAAAGACGAATAATGAAGCGGAGTATGCGGCGATCGTTTCAGCGCTTAGGAAGGTCAAATCTCTGATCGGAAAGGAGCGAGCGAAACAGGCCAGCATAGAGATTCGAATGGACAGCGAGCTAGCATGTAAGCAGCTCAATCACGAATATAAGATTGAAAACGCGAAACTGCAGCCGTTGTTTCTCGAAGTGTGGAATCTTATGCTTGACTTCGGAAAGGTCATTTTCGTCCATGTGCCGAGAGAGCGGAATACGCTGGCTGATGCAGAGGCTAACAAAGCGATGGACTCAGCTTTGAAGCAGCCGAATCTTCTTTGAGACCGTAAAGTATCAAAAATATGTTCCAGGGGAAAAAGAAAATTGTGATGATGCTCATATTAGCGGCAGGAGTAGGCGGTATTTGGTATTGGTGGCATTCTCGTCCGCCGAAGGCGCTCTGGGTCAGCGAGCCGGTCACGCGAAGTGATATCCGGGAAACGGTTTCTGTGGTCGGAAAGATTGAACCGGATACGTATACAGATCTTTCTTTCTTAGCTACGGGAACGGTGGATAAGGTGCTGGTCGAGCAAGGAGGGACGGTACAGAAGGGGGATGAAATCGCGACTCTTGATACAGCTGTCTTACAATCGGAGATGAAGAAGGCTCTTGTGGCGCTTTCGATAGCTGAAGAAAATGAAAAACTGGCTCATCGGAGCTGGGATGATCTGAAACCGGAGGAACGAGCGGTCAAGAAGTTGACAACCAAGCAAGCCCGGGAAAATATTCTGACAATACGGGCAGAATCGGGGAAAAGTCATTTGATCGCACCGATCGATGGGATATTGTCCAAGTTTGATGTGCGGGTCGGTGAGAACGTGACGCTTGGAAAGGTGATCGGCCGGGTTTCCGGGACGGGGGATTTCCTGTTGAAAGCGGATGTTCCCGAAGCGGACATCGCCAAAGTGACGATCGGAAAGCAGGCAGAAGTGACTTTTGACGCCCTGTCCTCAGATGAGAAATTTTCTGCGATGGTTTCCTCTATCGAACCTTCTTCGACGGTTATCCAGGATGTCATCTACTATACCGTCACTTTCGTGTTGCAAAGCCAGGATGTCCGTTTGAAGGAAGGGATGAGTGCTGATATCGATGTGGTGGTTTCTGAACGGAAACAGGTTCTCGTCGTTCCGTATCGTGCGTTGGGACGCGATGGTGCGCGAGTATTTGTCGAGGTGGTGCTGCAGGAGAGCGTATCGTCGGAACGTCGGTATGTCGAAATTGGAGTCGAAGGCGATGATGGTATGACCGAGGTGTTGTCGGGAGTTCGGGAGGAAGAGTCGGTGATCGTGAGTAGGGTGAAATAGTACTGTATCCGGAAACGAAAAAATCTTTATGCATTACTTGGGAGTCGATTTGGTGGAACTTATCCGGACAGTGGGTCTTCTTGGTCTGTTTTTTATCGTTTTCGCTGAAACGGGGCTTTTTCTCGGGTTTTTTTTCCCGGGAGATAGCTTGCTTTTTGTTGCCGGGTTGCTTGCAGCACAGGGGTTGTTTCCGGTGCCGATGTTGATGCTTATTCTTTTGGTCGCAGCGATTACCGGAAACATGACCGGTTATTGGTTCGGAAAAAAAGTCGGTCCGAAGCTTTTCGAACGGGATGATTCTTTGTTTTTTCGCAAGGCCCATGTTCGACGGGCACAGTCCTTTTATGAGAAGCATGGGGCAAAAACCATCATGCTTGCGCGTTTCGTTCCGATTGTCCGGACATTCGGACCGATTGTGGCCGGCATCGCAGAGATGAACTATCGAAGTTTCATGCTGTACAATATCTTCGGTGCTGTAATTTGGACGGTCGGGCTGACTCTCGGGGGGTATCTTTTCGGGAACCTCATCACTGATGTCGATCGGTATTTGTTGCCGGTCATTCTTGCTATCATCATCATCTCCTTCCTTCCGGCCGTGTGGCATGTCTGGAAGGAACGGCGTATTTCGGAAGAGAGTGTAACATCTTGATGCTGGGAATCGGATTTGTTTTGACAAAAAGAAAGAGAGGTGTAATATACGGGATATTCTGGGAGGAAGTATTTTTTTGCACGGAATGAAGGACTGATAGATACGGTATGTTTCAGATGCTCAACAAAATCCGAAGGACTCCTCATCTCACTTTGTCTTTTGAAGAATTGACGGATGCTCCGTTGGAGATCGTCGGTCAAAAGGTTGAGGCTTCTGTGAAGAAGCTTTTCGGCGGATCATTCGCTATTCGTAGTGTGGCCGCCGGTTCATCGAATGCTGAAGAACAGGAATTGACGGCGCTAGGTAATGCCTATTACGATATCGAACGTTTCGGTATCCGGTTTGTGGCTTCTCCGAGACATGCAGACGCGATTTTTGTTTCTGGGCCGGTTTCACGCAATATGGTTCAGGGTCTCCGACATACGTATGAAGCCATGCCGACACCCCGACTGGTTGTGGCGCTCGGGGACGGAGCCATCCATGGAAGTCTTTTCAAAGATTCGTATGCGGTCGTCAATCGGGTAGCCGATATCATCCCGGTGGATTTCGATATTCCGGGAGATCCGCCTTCTCCGCGGCAGATTCTGCTTTCATTGCTCGCTCTGTTTCACGATTTGGATCGACTGGAAAGCCAGGAGGATCTGGAAAAAACCGATGATTCCCGACACTGATAGTCACTATGGATATATTTTTTGAGACTCATGCGTTCATCGCCGCGCTCGCGCTCTATACTGGAGCAGCTGTGCTTTCCTTGTTTGCGGGCTGGCAGTTGCATGATGGTGGAAAAACAGCCAATCGGGTAGCCCATTTCGGCGCCTGCCTCGCCTCTCTCCTGATTCTGATTTTTTCGATTGGAGTGTTTTTGGGTGGTGAGGGAAAGACTCTTTCATTCGCATCACCGTTTCCTGGTATCTCTTTCGATTTTCGGATTGATGGCCTTTCGGCGTTCTTCCTCGGGCTGATCGGGGGAATTGCTGCTCTTGCTTCCTGGTTCGGGGTCGCGTATCAGAAACACTTCATCGGGAAGTACGATCTGGGATCTTTCGGATTTTTCTATAATGCATTCCTTTTGGGAATGGTATTGGCGGTATCGGCCAATCAGGCTCTATTTTTTCTTTTTTCTTGGGAACTCATGTCTCTCGCTTCCTATTTCCTGGTCATTTTTGATCGGGCGGATTCCAGGAATATTCGAGCCGGATTTCTTTATCTTCTCATGACACAGCTCGGGACCGTGTTCATCGCGATCGCCCTCTTTCTGGCGTACAAGGCGACCGGTTCGTTTGATTTCGATGCATGGCGATCGATCGGTCTGGCAAGTCTCTCCCCAGTTTGGCAGGGAGTGCTTTTTGGATCGGTGTTGATCGGTTTCGGTACGAAAGCGGGTATCATTCCGTTGCATATCTGGCTTCCCGAAGCACATCCAGCTGCTCCGTCGCATGTTTCGGCGCTTATGTCCGGCGTCATGATCAAGACGGCTATTTTTATGATTATCCGTTTCTTTTTCGACTTCTTTCCGGGCGCACCACTCGAGTGGGGACTGGTTATTTTGGTTCTCGGTGCCATCTCATCTTTCCTGGGCGTTCTGTACGCCTTGTCCGAACATGATATCAAGAGACTCCTCGCGTACCATAGCGTTGAGAATATTGGAATCATCCTGCTCGGCATCGGTGCAGCTCTTGTTTTCTTCGGATACGGTCTCCAAGATTTCTTTGTTTTCGCTCTTGTGGCTGCGCTTTTTCACACGGCGAATCATGCGATTTTCAAATCACTTCTGTTTTTGACATCGGGAGTGGTTGTCGGTGTGACCGGAACACGCAATATGGAGGCGTACGGAGGACTCATCCGGGTCCTTCCGTATTCCGCCTTCTTTTTTCTGATCGGATCGATGGCTATCTCCGCCTTTCCTCCGTTCAACGGGTTCGCGAGTGAGTGGCTGATCTTTCAATCGCTTTTTGTCGGTGTTGCGGCATCAAGTCTTCTGGTGAAAATGGTTTTTCTTGCTAGCATCGCCAGTCTTTCATTTACCGGAGGATTAGCGATGGCCTGTTTCGCTAAGGCTTTCGGGATCACTTTTCTTGGGAGGCGGAGGGAAAATGATGTCTTGGAACGAACACCAGAAAAAGAGAATATGAATTGGCTTACACATCTTCCGATGCTCGTACTCGCGATGCTCACGCTTATTCTCGGTGTCGGCGCACCTCTCGTCATTGCTTTCCTTGTGGGAATCGTAGCGAGTCTGGTTCTTGGAGTCGGAGGAGAGACATTGGCTTTCCCGTACTTGCAGTTCATGGGTATGAGCGAAAACTTTTCAGACATTCTTCCGGTGCACGGGACAGCGGTAGCGCTCGTGGTCTTTACGGTGGTTATCGGAGCGATTATCGGATGGTTCACTCGTAAGCGTCAGGTCATCCTTGGCCCGACTTGGGATTGCGGGATGCCTCTTTCTCCGAAAATGCAGATTACCGCGACCGGGTTTTCACGTTCACTCGTAGTCATTTTTCGAGGTATTCTGCGGCCGACCAAGCAGACCGACGTGGAATATCGCGATGCCGAGACGCCTTATTTTACCTCGGTCCAGAGTGTAAGAACCGATTTTTTCGATGTGTATCGGAACTACGTTTTTCGTCCCATCGCTCAGGCGCTCGGATACTTCTCCGATCGGGTGAAGAAGATCCAGAGTGGGAACGTGAATGCCTACATGTTCTATGTGTTTATGACACTTATTCTCCTTCTTATTTTCACGATACGATAAAAACCGTATGGACATACTCTTTTTCGTGTTGCAGGTCATTGCCGTTCCGGTCATATCGCCGCTTCTTATCGGTATCGTCAGGAAGGTGAAAGCACTCATGCAAAACCGTGTCGGGGCCGATATCTGGCAGCCGTATCGGGATCTCCGTAAACTCTTCCAGAAGGACGAAATCATTTCCCATGAGGCTTCATGGGTGACGCGGTATTTCCCGTATCTTATTTTCGCGATTACGGTTCTCATTGGCGCTGCGGTACCGCTCGTTTCTTCCGTGAGTCCCGAATTGGCGTTGGGAGAGTGGGGGGTCTTTTCATTGGCTCCCGTTTCGGATTTCATCGTCATTGTATATCTCTTCGCTTTGAGTACGTTTCTTCTGGTCCTGATCGGTATGGACCAAGGAAGCGCTTTCGGCGGATTCGGTTCGAGTCGTGAAATGATGGTATCTGCGCTTGCCGAAGGCGGCTTCTTTTTTGCTCTCTTCGCTGTTTCGATTGCGACGCAGACCGGGAGTGTCATGGAGATGGTTTCATCCGGGATGAATGAACTTCCCTTGCTTGCACTTTTGCCATTACTGATCGCTTTTATAGGATTTTTCCTGGTTCTGCTTGCCGAGAACGCCCGTTTTCCGTTTGATAATCCGGCAACTCATCTCGAGCTCACGATGATCCATGAGGCCATGATACTCGATCTCTCGGGGAAGCGATTAGCTCTGATGGAATGGGCGGCTGCCAATAAGCTGATGATTTTCGTCGCGCTCGGAGCAAATCTCTTCTTTCCGTTCGGAGTTTCGACGATGACGGGTTTCGGACTGGAATCAGTGTTCGCGTTGCCGGTCTTCGGCCTGAAGGTACTCGCTTTCGCTCTCGCAATCGCCTTATTGGAATCGCTTATGGCGAAGTTTCGTATCTTCCGTTTGCCAGATGTTCTCTTTACCGCATTCATTCTTTCGGTAATCGCTATCGGTATTTATGTCGGCGCCTATGTCTGAAAATTTTCTCGGAGTATTTTTCCTGTTGGACACTATCGCTTTTCTCTCAGCGGTGTTCATGCACCTCGTGAAGCGCTCGCGCTCGCTGGTTCGGCTCTATGCGCTCCAGTCTCTTGCGGTGTCGGCGACGTTTTTTCTGCTCGGTTTCATAGGAGATGACCGTAGTCTGATGACTGTAGCGGCAATCATTTTTCTGGTGAAAGTGATCGTGGCGCCGGTATTTTTCGTGAAGATCGCCCGAAAACTGAGCGGCTCTTCGAGTACGAACAATTATCTCGGAACCCCGATGACGCTTTTGGTCCTGACGGGACTAGTACTTTTCGCTTTTTCGAAAGTATTCCTTCCTCTTTCGGCTATCTATCCGCAGGCATTCGTCTCGGTCGCTCTCAATATCGCGCTTATTCTCATCTCGATCTTTCTCCTGATCAATCGAAGAGGGGTATTCGCTCAGATGGTTGGTATGCTTTCGCTTGAGAACAGTATCGTCCTTTTTGCCGCCTTCTTGGGGCTGCGTCATCCGTTGCCACTCGAGATCGGCATGATCTTCGATATCGTCATCTGGATGGTCATCGCCTCATTTTTTCTCGGCATGATCTATCGTCAGTTCGGAACCTTGTCGACTGCCGATATGAAGCGTCTTACTGAATAATGGTTTCTCCTATGCTGCTCGCTTACCTTATTGCCACGCCGTTTCTTGCCGCGCTCTTCGTCGTATCTTTGAAGCCTTCTGAGAGCCGACTGATCGAGCGTACCGTGCAGGCTGCCGCTCTTATCGGTGCAGCCTTGTGCGTGAATATCCTCATGACCTTCGAATCCGGATCGACTTTCGTCGTCGGGAAATACTTCGCGTTGGATGCGCTCTCTCTTCTTCTTACGTTGATTATTTCAGGTGTCGGGTGTGCGGTCGCTTTTTATGCGATCGGATACCTCCGTCAGGAAGTGAGGAAGGGAATTGTCGGTCCGCGGCGTGTCAAACAGTTTTTCATCCTGTTCGAGTTGTTCCTCTTCGCCATGCTGGTCGCTTCGAATGCAGCCAATCCGGTACTGATGTGGATCGCTATCGAGGCAACGACCTTGTCGACCGCCTTCCTTATCAGTTTCTACAATAAGCCGACCGCCACCGAAGCCGCCTGGAAATACCTTATCATCAACTCGCTCGGTCTCTTGATCGGTTTTCTCGGGACGCTTCTTTTCCTGGCTTTGCCTCAAGGAATCAGCGAGGCAGGCATCATGACTTGGGCCGACCTCCGTGCTGCGGCTCCGGATTTTCATCCGGTAGTCGTAAAAGTCGCGTTCCTGTTCGTCTTAGTGGGGTATGGGACTAAGGTCGGTCTGGTGCCGATGCACACCTGGCTCCCGGATGCTCACGGAAAGGCCCCGTCACCGATTTCCGCTCTGCTTTCGGGCGTTCTTCTGAATGTCGCACTCGTATCCGTTCTGCGGTTCAAAGGCCTGATTGATCTTTCGATCGGAAACGAGTTTTCCTCGATGCTGCTTATGTATTTTGGTTTGGCATCGATCGTCGTCGCTGCGCTGATTATCTTCACCCAGCGGAGCTATAAACGCCTGTTGGCTTATTCGAGTATCGAGCACATGGGTGTCATCGCGCTCGGGCTCGGTTTCGGAGGGGGAGGAACTTTGGCAGCCCTGTTTCATCTGCTCTATCATTCGCTTTCGAAGGTGTTGCTCTTCCTTGCGTCTGGGAATATCCTGCTCCGTTTCGGATCGACGAAGTTTGAGAATGTTTCGGGAGTGATGCGGGCTTTGCCGATTACAGGAGCATTGTTTTTCGCCGGGTTCCTTGCGCTTTCAGGGCTGCCGCCTTTCGGAATGTTCTTTTCGAAATTTCTTGTCCTCTCGGCCGGTACTGAGTCGCATCTCGGTCTGATGATGGTCGCGCTCGTGGCGCTTGCTGCAGCTTTCTATGGTTTTTTCCGGCATGTATCTCCGATGCTGTTCGGTCCGCTGACAGAAGGTGTTGAGCGCGGTGAAGGACAGATCTCCACTATCGTTCCGCTGTGCATCCTGATAGGAGCTTACCTTGTCCTTAGTTTCTTTTTTCCCGATCCGATCCTGTCGGTACTCTATGACGCGGCCGATATGATCAGCCTCAAATAATTTTTGGACCTATGCACGATACGAATTCACTTCTTCCCCGTTTCGGACTCGAACGCTTCCAATCCCGACAGGAAGCGAACCTTTTGGTTGTCTTAGTTCCGGACCGGGATCTTTTGTCGGTGATAAGGAACCTGATCGAAGAGCAGCACCTTGACCTGAAGACTGTCGTCGCGACCGATGAACGAAACACCGAAAAAGGTTTTATCGTCAGGTACATCTTTTCAGTTCCGAAGGAAACGGTATTTTTTGCGGTAGAGCTGACGGTCGATCCTTCTGAAACAGCCTTCCCATCACTCGTATCGGTTAGTCAGGCTTTTTCCCTGTATGAACAGGAGATCAAGAGTATGTTCGGACTCGAACCGGTCGGACACCCGAATCCGTCGCGCATCATACTGCATCGCCACTATCCGAAAGATATCTATCCGCTCAGGAAGGATTTCGCCTGGAATACTTCGTTCCCGCTTCCGACTAAGGATACGATCACTGCGGTGCAGGGGGTCGAAGGAGAAGGGATCTACCAGATTCCGGTCGGACCGGTGCATGCCGGCATCATTGAACCGGGGCATTTTCGTTTCAGCGTTTTGGGAGAGGAGATCATCAAATTCGAAGCGGAACTCGGCTATGTCCACAAGGGGACGGAGAAGCTTTTCGAAACTTTGCCGCTTGAGAAGACATTGTCTCTGGCCGAGCATGTTTCTGGTGACAGTTCGGTGCATCACGCTCTTGCCTTCGCCCAGGCGATCGAAACGCTCTCGGGTGCGGCGATATCGGAGCGGGCCAAGTTGATTCGAATGGTATGTGCCGAGCTCGAGCGATTGGCCAATCATTTCAACGATATCGGGTTTATCATGCTGGATACGGGGTTTTCGTTCGGTGGTAGTCACGGAGCCCGATTACGTGAGCGCATCATGCAGTGGAATGAACGTATTGCGGGGAATCGTTTTCTGCGTGGGATGATCATATTCGGCGGCGTGAGTCGGGATATTGATGAGAAGCTCGCTGATGCTCTGGCCGATGATCTTGAATTGCTTGAAACAGACTTCAAAGAAGTCATCAAAATTGCCAAAGATTCCGATTCTCTCTATAACCGGCTCAAGGAAACCGGCCGGCTCGATCGGAAGATCGCTGATGATTACGGAGTGGTCGGCGTGCCAGTCCGGGCGCTCGGAAAGACGATGGATGCTCGCGCGGATTTTCCGTATGCGGCGTATGAAGCGGTACAGTTCGCTGTCGTGACCGAGGAATACGGCGATGTGCATGCCCGTTTCCTGGTGCGTGTAAAAGAGGTCTACCAATCATTCCGTATCCTGAATCAGGTATTGGCTCTCTTGCCTTTCGAAACCTCGGCGCTTCAGGTCACGCTTGGGATCTTGCCAGCCAATCGTTCGGCAATCGGTATGGTCGAAGGCTGGCGCGGGGATATCGTGACCTTCGTGGCGACAGGTGCGGACGGGACGCTTTCGCGGGTCAAGGTCCGTGATCCGTCCTTCATCAACTGGCAGGTCGTGCCGCATGCCCTCTTGCGTGATATCGTGCCAGATTTCCCGCTCATCAACAAAAGTTTCGACCTTTCGTATTCGGGGAACGATCTTTAGTCGGGGGGGGCGGAAAATGTATAAAAAATACGCCGCCCGGGTCTATGGATCCTGGCGGCGTTCGGCTTCTTCAATCAATCTGGACTGTCGGTCTAAAAGTCTTCCCAGGTGTTGAAATCAACGATAGTCGTCGATGTTTCAGGATCGTATGTCGCGGAGTAGATTGCGACGGCTGGTTCCGTGAAGCGCTTCTTCAGTCTCCGTAACTCTGTGATTTGCTCGCTCGTGAAGACGAAAGCGTTTCGAGGGTCTCTGTGTCCCCAACGCTGTGAACGGGTCATATAGGGGCAGTTCTTGTTGGCGCTGATGACGACGAAGCCTTGAATGAAGGGAGTGTACATTCTGATTCCTTTCCTGCGTTGGTGTGATTGTTAATATACAAAAGATGTATTTATGGGTTTCCTAAGTGAAAGCTCAAACTTAAATTATATTATAGCAAACAAAGCTGATATTGTCAATATTAGTCTTGCAGAAGCCATGAATGTGTGTCACAATGGTTCCTGCTGATAAGGAAAATATTTTATCGTTCGTATCGCGTATGGCTAAGGATTCGGTGGTTCTCCGGTTTGAAAAAGTCACATTTGAATACCAGCACAAGAAGCCGCTTCTCGAAGAGGTGAGTTTCGCGATCCGCGGTGGAGCAAAACTGACACTTATGGGTCAGAACGGTGCGGGAAAAAGTTCACTTTTCAAGCTGGTTATGGGGGAGCTCAAGCCACAAGGTGGGCGGGTTTCACTTGACCGGGGAGCGACGGTTGCGATCGGTCGACAGACTATTCCACGCGAGCAGCTCGAATATACGGTGGAGGAATTTTTCGGGCAATTCTTTACCGAGAAGCAGTGGAATCTTCCGAAGCTCATCGCGAGTGTCCTGAATGCGGTCAACCTGCCGATGCCATCGCTCGAGAAAAGGATGCGGGAGTTTTCGGGTGGGCAACAGGCTCGTTTGCTCTTGGCTTCAGCGCTCATCCAGAATCCGGATATCCTGTTGCTCGATGAACCGACTAATAATCTTGACTATGAAGGCATCGCGCATCTGACGCAGTTCCTCATTGAGTATGAGAAGACAGTGCTTGTTATTTCTCATGACGCGGATTTCTTGAATGCTTTTACTCAGGGAGTGCTCTATCTTGATGTCCATACGCATACGCTTGAGCAGTACGCCGGCGATTACTACGATGTGGTGGAGGAAATCAAGAAGCGGATCGAAAAGGAACAGAGTGAGAACGTCCGGCTCGAGCGGACGATCAAGGAGAAGAAAGATCAAGCGAATGTGTTCGCCAACAAAGGAGGAAAGCTCCGGGGGGTGGCTAAGCGCATGCGCACCCTTGCCGAAGAGCTCGAGGAAAACAAGGTTGACATCCGTCGTGAGGACAAGACACTTCCAGATTTCCATATCCCGTTTCCCGATATCGCCGGGCCGATCATCCATCTGAAGACGGTTTCGTTGGTCGGGGAGCTCGGGACGAATATCAAGCGTATCGATCTGACGCTCAAACGGGGGATGCACCTGATCGTTTCCGGGCCGAACGGTATCGGTAAGAGTACTTTTCTTGAAGAAATCGCTTCAGGAAATACTGAGCGAGCTGAAATCACGCCAGGAATCAAGGTCGGTTATTACCGTCAGGATTTTTCGACGCTCGATTTTGATCGGACAGGTTTTCAGGCACTTGAGGAAGTCATGGAGCAAGGGACGAAGGAAGATATTTTTCGGACGGCGGGAAGCTTTCTTATTTCCGGGGAGCTTTTGAGCAACAAGGTAGCAAGCTTTTCGGAAGGACAGAAAGGTCTGCTTCTGTTCGCCCGATTGGTATTGACGCGTCCGCAGCTCCTCATCCTCGATGAACCGACGAATCATATCAATTTTCGCCACCTGCCGGTCATCGCCAAGGCGCTCGATGAATACGAGGGAGCGATGATCTTCGTTTCGCATGTCCCGGACTTCGTGGCGCAGATTCGCATCGATGAAGAATTGGATCTTGCCAAGCTTATCTGAAGAAAAAGCAAAAAAAAACAGGAAAACCGGCAGTACTGAGAGATCAGTGCGGTTCTCCTGTGAAAGATCGCGGTCGGAGCGGCATCACATTGTCCCTTTCCATACCGGATTCCCGATCGTGGAATTCTGTTCCCTTTTCCAGACATAGTCGATCACCTCAATCGGCGTTCCTGGAGGGAAGTTGAGCTGTTTTCGGTGGTCACTATCCTGTTTTTTCATTGAACAAACGAGGAGATCTTTCCAGGGTGACCGTGGAGTGAAGTTTGCGCACGAATCCGCAAGAGAGGTCCTGATAGCGACAAGTTTTTCCGCTATCAGGACCGATGCTGTATCCAGGGATGATTGCATCTGGACCTCGGGATCGTTGAGCGCGATTGTCATTATCTGGATAGAATCCCAATCGCAGGAATCCTTGAAACCTTTTTTCCTGAGTTCTTCGCAGGTTGCGATGCGTGATTGGTCGAGGTAGGACTGATAAATCCGATTCCAGCTGGCCGAAGAAGGCAATCGAAGTAGTTTCGTTACTTTCCGTTTAAGCGATTGGCCGCCCGCTATTTCTTCGGCAGTCGGTTGCCGGTACTGCTGGCTGAAGCCGTAGGATGATGGCAGTAGCAAAAGTATCGATAATGCAAGACAGGCACTGCCTGGCGGTTTTTGGAACACGGTAGGGTCCTTTCGGGTCAGATTGGAAAAAAAACAGCAAGCAGAATGTAACGGGTTTCTGTGTCGTTGTCAAGTTTCAGGAAGATCACTTTTTCTTTCCCGTAAGTTTGTCCAAGACACGGAACACGAGGATGAGAGCGATGATAAGGTAAACCCAGCACAGGAGAAGAGAAGGATAGGAGAGGGAGAGCGGGGCAAGGATGACTGAAAAGAAATAGCTGTACCAGGAACCTCCCGCGATGGCGGGTCCGAGCCAGAGTGGGATGAGATGCCGATCCATGAGAATGGCATTGATATTGACGACGAGAAGGATCGTGAATTGAAACCAGAGTGTCTGATCAGAGAAGATGAGAGTATCGGCGAATGTCAGTCGTGTCATCCGCCAGAGGACGGAGGTGGCAAGAAGCACCATGCCGAGCCGGAGAATGAAGTACACTGTGTGCAGGAAACGCTTCTCGGTCCTGTCGATATGTCCATCGAAAATGGATTGTCGGAAGAAGACGATGGCGTATGTCGAAGAACCGACCGTGAGAATGAGCCCGAGCGTTTCGATGAATGAGAGAAGCAGGTCCATACTATCAGGATCTTTTTGTATTTTTCTTGTATGTACATACTAGCGTTTTTTTCCTGAAAAATCAAAAGAAAAATGCGGACCAGAGGGGGTCCGCATAGGATGAGAAAGCACTTATTTCTTGCGGCGTTTCTTTTTCCGGAGTCTTCTTCTGGCGCCGAAAGCTCGCCTGATAAGTTTCGCGGTATCGAGTTCCGGGCAAGTGATCCATATTCCATATGACATGACGCAACGACATTCTTTCAGGTTCCGCTTCGTACTCATGATATCTCCTCTTGATTTATCAGGCGTTGTCAGTCAAATGTCATCAGGAGTCAGGCTGGTGTGGAGAGGCTTCTCGAAAAATCGTCGATACTTTGACCGGTCAACATATGGGTGATCTTCCTGTACCGAGCCGATGTTTCCTGTATGATTTCCGGCCGGATGAGGAGTGGGGTCTTTTGCTGATTTCCCCATATGCGTTCGGCCATCTCGCGCACGTACTGTTTGTCCATCCACTCGGGATCTTCTCCGATAGAGATTTTCCCTTTTTCGACGAAACGGCATGAATCCGGAGTCAGGCATTCGTCAGCAAGCATGAGGTTGCCGTCCGCATCGGAACCGATTTCGAATTTCCCATCGATGATTTCGATGCCGCACCGGAGCGCAAGTGCCCGTCCTGTTTCGTACGCCTGGAGCGCAAGTCGATAGGCTGGTCCGTAACGACTCAGTGTTTCTTCGGCGTTGAGTGGTTCATCAGTCTCCGATTTGTCCGTCGGAGTGAAGATCGTTTCTTCAAACGGGGACATGAGTTTAAGGTTTTCCGGGAGATCGAGTCCGTACGGGTTCGGGGTCCTTTTCGAGTAGAAGTTTTTCCAGAGGCTGCCTGCCATGCGGCTTCGGAAAATGAATTCCACGGGCAGCATGTCGAGTTTCCGGACTACGACCGCCCGGTCGCGCAGGTCCACCGGATACCGGCCGGAGGGAAAGTAGTTATAGATTCGATTACCGAAAGCGACGAGATGGTTCGGGATATCCTTGAGTCCCTGCGTCATCCAGAAAACCACTATCTGATTCAGGGAATAGCCCTTTTCACAAATAGTGCTTTTATGCACGATATTGTGCGTGCTGATCCGGTCAGTAGTGACGACGATCAGGAGGTTGGGATGCTGGGGGAGAGCAAAGGTGTCTCGGACTTTTCCTTGGTGGACGCATTCGAGACTCCGTTCGGAAATATAAGGTCGATGGTGGAATTGTTTTGTTAAATGACTCACGAGAGGCTCCTTTTTTATTCAAAATTCGCCGACAAGGGATCTTATCGGCAGATGAATTGTAGGAGACATTTTTCTTCTCGTCAATGAGCGTTCTGTCTACGGGACTGATGGTGTCTTGGTGACGAGGAGTTTGGATTAGGTGAAGAGGTGTTTCAGGAGAGCCATGCGGATGAGGAGACCATAATGCGCCTGTCTGAAATAGACGGCGCGAGGCGAGGCATCGACTTCTGGCAGGATCTCATCGACACGTGGGAGAGGGTGCATGATGATGGATCGTTCCTTCATTTGATCGGCGAATTTCCGGTCGATCTGATAGCAGCCTTTGAATTTCCGATACTCCTGATCACTCTTGAAGCGTTCTTTTTGGATACGCGTTTGATAGAGGACGTCGATTTTTTCTTTGAGCG
>CAYMZY010000015.1:0-19488 GCA_964395165.1 uncultured Bdellovibrionales bacterium
GCCGAGGTGGTGAAATGGTAGACACACTAGCTTTAGGCGCTAGCGGGAGCAATCCCATGGAGGTTCAAGTCCTCTCCTCGGCACCATAACTGAACACCGCCAGGCCATATGACAGGCCTGGCGGTGTTTAGTTTTTTCCCCACTTCAACCTACCTTTTTCTGGAAAAACGAGGGGCAGCAATCAATGATCCGAAGAAATAGGTCACGAACAGCGCAAGGAATCCCAAAAGAAGTACCCGGAAAGTGAACAGAAACGTTTCGGGAACATAGCTCGAAAGAAGCGCGTAATACTTTCTTATCCCCTTCTGGTCTCCGGAAGCCATTTGGGCATCCTGCACCTCGACCTGCATTTTTCCGGAAAAATCCGATTCTATGGAATCGAGTGGCGAGACATTCCATATGTCATACAATGCTCGTCGCATCAGATCGGTCTGCAGAATAATCGCCTGAAAGGAGATGTCATAGGAGGTTCCCGCGTATTTCCTGATCTGGAACGAAATCGTATCCGTTGCCGACTCCTCAATTGGCTCCCCATCCACTCGCCACTGGGTATGCAATCCGGAATGCGATGTGATGAACCTCGGCAGATACTCCGCCTTCAGGACAACCGTCGAACCGGTGAATGTCTGCAATGCCTCTTCCGAGTAATTCGGACAGAGCCCCCCCGGGCAATTCGTTGTCGCCGTACCGAGAACATCACGGTAGAATCCCAGAAGCTTCTTCCAGGCGACCGACGCATCCGGAGATACGATCTGCACATATGGATCAATAACATAAAACAATCGTGACAGGGTCACTTCCTGACCGGTTGCCGTATTGATAGCAGTCACCGTCACTTCATAACTGTCACCGGTATTCCCCGTTACCGGAAAAAATGCGGTATTCCCCTGTGACGTATCCGAACAATCCGGAGATACACCGGCCTGATTACACGTAAGCGGTCGCTGGTTGATCTGCCAGGAAAAATCACGGAAGCCGGAACCGTCGATCTTGAGACCGATGACTTCATTTTTGATCACCTGACAAGCCGTACGTTCGAGTGCGGAATCATTGCAGATCATTTTTCCCGTATTCAGTTTCACGTGCGTTCTCGAACCGACGATGACCGGATCGACCAAATACGCCTGGATACGTTTTCCTGTCGAGGTGAATTTTGCGATAACCTCGGAATTGCCTTTCCTGATACCTCCGCCTTCGATGTTCTCCTCTGCCCGCAAGCGGAAACGGATATATCCTGTTCCCCCAGACATCGATCCGAGCGAAGAAGCCGGGATATTCATCTTGAAATGCAGCGTGCTGAGATCATTACCCTTTGTCCGTGTCACAAGCTCGGAACCGATAGCCATGGCCGTGATATTCGTCGGACTCGTGAAACGAGGGTTATCGCTGATATCGATGACCCAATCGTAATGCATGTTGCCACTCTCCTGCAGGGCATTATCGATCGCCGCCTGGACGGTCACGAAATCCCCGCTCTTGTCCGACGTCTCATCGTTCGTCAGGCTCCCGGAATTGATATCCAGCTGTATGGACAGGTTCGATGACTGCCCACCCTCGGTAGGATTCACGAGATTATACGGGATACAATCATTCGGATCCATATCCGCGGTCGGAAATGTCACCGGGTAACTTTTGACCGACTGTACGTATTGGCCCGTGGATCCTCCGACCAGAGAAGGATAACATTTGTTCTTCGAGAATGCCCACATGACGTATGACGAAGAATCATCATGCTTGGTCGGAATCATGGATGTCCCCTCGACTGCGACACCAACCTCGTCACCGCTGAAGTAGGTCCAAGAGAATTCGTCCGCACCGAATCCGACTACCGTGGCCTCATCTTTTTGTCCGTTGTTCGCCGTACTCGGATCGCGCGGATTCGTTTTCCAGAATTCCTCTTCTCCCGAGCCAAACGAACCATCTCCGGATACCATGCCACTACCCGGATGCGCAAATACATGCTTGCAGAGGTTCGTGACCGATCCGCTCGTTACGGCACTGCACGAGGTAAGGGATGACGAACAGGTCGTAGCGGTATCTGGATTGGCGACGCAACACGGACTTCCCGAAGTACAGGACGGGACTGACCCATTACTGCAAACAGGCGCTCCGACCGGTGTACATCCGCCGGAATTACAATCCGGAGGCGTCTCAGAAAAGGGAGTGATCGTCCCTCCACCCGAATTGCCGACCGGAATCCCGAAAGCATCCACGCCACCGCCACCGAATGTGACTGTACTCGTCACGGGATCGATTTTCGTTTCTCCTTCCAAGCAGATCGGGAATGTCCCCGCCGGACAGGAGAACGAAACCGATGAGCCGGGATTGGCGAGTTCGTACACATCCCCAGATCTTGGCTCATACACGGCGCAATAGTCTGTCCTTCCCTCTTTGTTATCTCCACCGAAACGGGCTTTGTATCCGTCACCATCGTCATCTACTGCGTAGCTCGTTCCTGGATCAGCATTGTCATACCCATTCTGAACCAAGATGCTGGCCGCTTCGATTCTCCAGTCCTTGGAATTATACGCACCATCACCATTATAGTCGCAGCGTGCCGCGTTACAGTCCTTGCGCTTCAGATACCAGGTGTAATACAACGACTCCGGAGGATTACTGAAATAGATCGGCATGGCACGAGCGGTTATCTTTTCCCCGCTCTTCGGATCGGAAGGGGAAAAAAAGATCGAAACCTCCGGAGTCGTCTTCTTCCTACTGTTCACGTTGAAACTCTGCATCGTATCCCGAATGCTATCCCCGTCTATGTTGTAGCGCTGTTCAAGCTGATTGGCCACTTTCCCTACTGAGGGGACACTGGCGGCCTGTGCCGACGAAAAAGGCGCGAGAAGAAAACCAACCAGGCCGATGACAGAGATGTACCGCTGCCGCAATATTCTCCTGGAAGATATTTCTCTCATACTTTGATTTTTCACATCTAGCGCAACACCAGTAAGACAAGATCTACAAGGAAAAAGAAAGCCCAGTTTGCCAGCCACGACGCATACACCGATCGGGAAAAATAAGCGACTGCTCCCGAAAACAAACTCGCATAACAGAGAATCGCATACTGCCAGGAGAAGCCGCTGGAAATCCCGACGAAACCGATGAAGAGCATCGACTGCAGGATAATTGCAAGAGGTCCGAACTGAGCGAGCCAGAGTCTCATGACCAATCCGCGAAAGAACACTTCGTACAAGAGGGCTATCCCCCCGACGACCACGACTTCGTAAATAACAAACCACATGAAGCTCTTCTCGATAAAAGCAGGGAGCTGATACGCCTCCCGAAAACCCTCTATCGGCAAGAGAAAAAACAAAAGGAACACACCCACCGCTATCATCATCCCTCCCCAGAAAAAAGCAGGCAACCAGCGAGCCTCCTGAAGACCAAGGGATGAAATCGGTTCCTTCAGTATCATTTTACAATAGATCACCGGGAGCACCAAGAAAAAGATACTGCTTGCGATGATCTCCTGGATGGTCGTATCGAGAGATCCGCTCTCAGGAAGAGCGTAAAGAAGACCGAGCGATATGAAGATGAACAGGGTTGTCATGATCATCTTTTCCTTTGGGATGGATGGATTTCTACTCATACTCGGAACATACGAATGATTTCATAAAATAACGGGGAACCCAGACGGTGTCCGTACTCGACCGTACGACGTTAGGCTTTCTTCAACGGACCCAACGATAAGGCATATCCCTTTTCTCGGAAATATATTCCAAGAATAGTGCCAAGACCTACAGGCAAAAAATTCAACCCGAACGCGAAGCCTTCCACACCCGTCGCGAACATGAGCGCTCCTCCTGCCTGAAACAGAAAGACCGGTTTCATTCGGACGGTTAAATCGTCCCGAATCAGAAACAAGAAAAAAATCAGAATAAAAAAACAGAACGTCACTACGGTTCCGACTCCCGGGGATGACCCGATCAGAAACAGATCGAGAAAATCCTTGAGGCCGGCGACCATAAGCGGTCCGATATATGCCCAAAGACGAACCTTTTTACTTTTCTTTTCTGATACCTTCGTCTGTCCCTGCTGCCGCGACCGCTCCTGAACTGCCGCGCTTCTCATCGCGGCACGCTCTTCGGTAGCCTGATCTATCAGACTATAATCCCTATCTGATTGAGACGATAAGACCGCCATATGTTTCTCTGCGAATCGAATAGACGTTCCTTGTCCCTACTCTGTAGCTCCCGAATCAAAATCCTTCTTCGCCTGCTCTATTTCCAGAAGCTGACGCGGATCAGACGTGATGATCTGGTCCTCACTGTACGATGCGACAACCTTGATAGCCGCATGTTTCGTTCCGGCAAAAAATATTCCCTCCCCGACCGACGATTCAAGCAAAAGAAACTTCTCATGGTCCGTGAGATAGAACGTTTCTGCCACCGTTTCGATCGAGGCTGGAGATTGACGAAGCAGGAGCTGCAAAGAGGAGTTCGTCACGATGGACTTACCATGACGCGAGTTCATGAAATCGCTGATATCCTGGGTGATGGTCGTCAGGCCCGTATAGTATTTCCGGCACCGTTTTGCGATACCGAACAAAAATGCCGCCGCATCTTCATGCTGCATCATCACCCAAGCTTCATCCACCACCACCACCCGTTTCTTCATCTCCGTACGGATTTCGTTCCAAATGAACTGAAGGATGATATACATGGCGATCGGACGAAGCTCCTCCTCAAGGTCACGGATATTGAAGACAACAAGCTGGCTGTTCAGGGTGACATTCGATTGCTTGTTCAGAAATCCCCCGAAAATGCCCTCCGTGTAGCGTTCCAATCGGATCGCCAGAGACTCTGCCCCGTCCATATTCTGCAGGACAGCGTAGAGATCGGACATGGTCGGATACGATGAAGCGGTCAGTTTCGAGAAATCAGACTGGGCGGTGATATCGCGGATAGCGTACGTTTCACGGATAGCCCGGTCAAGAATGGAGTCCTCTTCCGGAGTGACCATCCCAAGCATGAGATGGAGCAATCCGACCAAGTTCGCAATATTGCTCCGAAGCACGCTTTCCGCGTCATCTTCATCATTCTTCCGCGGGAGATCGAACGGATTCAGGTGTACGGTCGAGTTCAGGGCAATCTTCATAAAGCTCCCACCGACGGTCTCGCAAAGATGCTTATATTCGTTTTCCGGATCAAGGATGATGACGCTTGCTCCGAACATCATCGAACGCAGCACTTCCAATTTGACCGTATAGCTTTTCCCGGCGCCAGATTTCGCGAAGACGACCATGTTTGCATTCTCCAATTTGAAACGATCGAAAAGAATCAGCGAGTTGTTATGCCGATTGATCCCGTAGAGTATGCCATCACCCGATGACAGGTCCGATGAGACGAAAGGGAATGTAGTCGAAAGCGGTTCAGTATTCAGGTTGTTCGCGACATCCAAGGTATCGGTGCCGATCGGTCGGGTCGAGGCAAACCCCTGATCCATACGCAGGATAGCCGGTTTCACATATACGAGTTGTGCCTCAAGAAGAGATTCCACCGCGCTCGACTTCTCACTCAGATCCTCCTGGTCTTTCCCGTACACGGTAATATAAAGTCCGAAACGAAAGAACTTTTCCGTTCCCTGCTGCAGCTTGTCGCGAAGCGCTTCGATATCCTGGAAAGCCGTCTCGAGCATCGGGTCGCGCACTTTCCCTCCTTCAGTCTCGATGGATATCTGCGACTGCACCTGCGTGGATGATTTCCGAAGCTGTTTCAGGATATCGGCTGTATCGATCGGATGCACGAAAAGCGCCGTATCCATCGAAAAATCAAGGTTTATAATCGGAGAAAACCAGTTCGTTGACAAGTAGCGTGGATACGCGATGACGAAGTAGGTCCGAACGAACACGTCACCGACCTGCATCATGTTCGGACTCAGACGAACCGCGGGCGGCGCGATGAGATCGCGGACCGTGGCGACTCCCTTCTGATACAGCGCTTCCGTATCACGCGCCGTCATAGAACCCAGCGAGAAGTCTCCCTCCGAGGAACTGCTTTCCGCCTCTTGTTTTTTTCGTTTGAAAAAATCCATGTTTTTTCTCTTATTTCAATTCTACTTGATCGATATTCCTGAGAATGGCCGAACTGAAAACGGATGGGTTGTAGCTATTGTACAGCAACTCTATTACTTCTTCGGTCTCAAGCATCGTAACGTGGACACCAGTTGCCGACAACGCGGCAGACACATGCTCGACCCGCTGCAGAAGCTGGCTCCGGTATGTCTGAAAAAGCTCGGGCCGAGTCTCGACCGCCTCCTTCGACCTGAACAACCCGAACATCTTCTCCGTCAAACCGTTCCGTTCATCCTCTACCGCCGAAAACGGCACGACTGCATAAAAATACTTGGACATGATATTGGAGACCTCAGTCAGGTTCTTCACATACCCGCGATACTCGGAGATCTGGAATCTAAGTAGATCATTTTCCTGCTCCTTCTCCCGAGCAGAAAGGAGTGCCAGATACGGCTCGATATTCAATCTCCGGGAACTTATGACAATTTGAACCGGAAAATCCAAGGAATTGAGGAAGTTCTGATACTGCAGAATAATCCCTTCCTGTTCGTCCGATGATTTCAGATCGAAATTCAGCGAAGACACGAGTAATATCGCCCGGAGCGCACCGTTTTTCAGAACGACCACCCCGTCACGAATCTCATCGACGTCCACATACTGCTGCGTACTACTCTTCGATGCCGTCCCGGGATTCTGATTTTTCGGATTCAAAAATTCCATATTTCTCTCCTTTATCGGCATTATTTCCACGTTCCACTTTCTTCCAAAGAATCACTTCCTTCCTTGCCGATCAAGTACGGCCGCCAAAGCCCTGAGTTTTTCCTCATTTATTTCATGTGATTCGCGAGCCGACTCGACCACTGCCGATCCGGGACGCTTCATGACTACCGTCGGCGCATTCGATACGTGTACCGGCCGTTCCCATACGGACACCTTTGGACGAAAGAGGAAGAAAAATCCGTGAAATACGAACTTCGCCATAGGCATACCGGACGGACGATAGAAGGCGAAGGCAAGAAACACTAGGGCTGTTGGTCCGCCAGCGACCAGGAAAAGCTCGAAATCAAAGGTTGTGTACATGACCAAAAGTACCGCGCACATCCCAAGAAGCCAGCCGATATGCTTCCAAGTAAACGGTCCGACGATCTTATCTTCGACATCGATGTATTGGGGGACTGATGATTGCATAATGCAGATTCAAGAAAAGTATACCACGGAATACGTTCATTCATCTTTTTCCGGCTGTTCCCTTTTGCTCGGGTCGATATGGAACGGCTTCGGGATATAACTCAGGTTCAGACTTCGTTTCGGTGCCAATAGCGGGCGAGGAACGACTCCCGGGACCGAAGGAACGGCTTTTCGGGAATCAGGTGATATGATCGGAGTTTCCCCCGCCGATCTGATTTCTTTCTCCACGGGAAGAACATGATTCGAGGAAAAATGGAGTGTCCCAAGGGTCTGTTGCGAAGAAGAGAACTGTGAGCTCCCCAAAGCATAAGCGTTGGCTCCGGCTTCACCGGATATCTGATCCGATGCCTCTTTCGGTTGCAATATCCCCGGAGACAAAGCTGTCGCGGATTCGCCCGATGCTCCCACTACAGGCGCTACTGCAGAAATTGGACTCCTCCCAGGGGAATACGGCACCCCCTTCGACGTCGCCTGCTGATTCTTGGAACCCGGATAAAGAGGAAATAGGAGTGACTGATGTTCCGCATCGATCTCCACGACTTCCCGATCCTCGATGGAACGAAGGAGAACCTCGATGCGACCACGCTCTTCATCGGTCAGCTTCATCCCGTTCTGCGACCGGAAAAGGAACTGTCCGCGCAGCATCGCGTCATGATACCCGACACCAAGCTCCTCGCGGTAGCATTTCAGCCAGTTAATGAGTGATCCACGGACCGGTTCAACACTCGCCCTCAGCTTGACACGCGTCTCGGTAATCGCCTGTTGTCCGAGTTGCGGATACCGGGACAATGCTTCCAAAAGAGTCATGCGCATCGTCACGCCCTTCTCCTCAACAATCCTCTCTTCCTGAGGGGTGATCGTCAGGATGTCCTTTTTCACCGCTGCCAGTATTTCATCGGAACGAGAAGTATTTTTAGGATCGAATTCCTGACACCAGGCGACCAATTCCGCCCGAGACTGCTCTTCATCCCACTCCCGAAAAATCATTTTCCTGACCATCACCGAAACGAACATCGTCGTCGGCTGAGCGAAATTGAACTTCACAGAGAGGTCTTTGAGAGCGATCGGTAATTCACCGGATGTGAGTAATTTCCGAGAAAATTCCGGAAGTCCACGAAAAGACGCCCAGACCGCTCGGTAAGACTGAAGGTCCGACGGATCATAATCCGCCAACAAAGGATAGAATTCGTTCGAAAGCTCGGTTGACATAAGATTCAGAAAAGATTAGGGTCGGCGATTGTTCCGCTGACCGACCTCGCGAAGTTTTTCTCTCTGACTTTGCGCGGCTGCTGCAGAAGAAGGGTCGGTATCGGAAGAAGTGGTAGCGTCCGGTGCCGGTGCGATATCGGCTTTATTCCACTTTTCCTGATCGACCGCTGACATCCGCTCCATCGTCTTCTCGTAATTCTTCCTGTTCTTGGCGTACTCTTTCATATAATTCGCCAATTCCTTGTCCGACCCTACGGCATCATGAATACTGCCCTGCTTCGCCAGATCGATCGATGAAAGCTTGCCGATCGTATCATTATAGATATCCTTCCGGATCTTCGCCTCATTCGGAGTTACGCCAGTTGCCGCTACGCGAGCAATTTCCGCCTGAATACGGTAATCCGCGAAAGATTTGACCTGTCCCTCACTACGCATCTTCGACGAGAAGTCCCGATACAGCATCGAGCTTTCATCGATCGCGTAGCTTCCGTCAGCACTCCTGATCGCCTTACCGTCCGTATCGCGCTGCGCAAAAGTCTCACTGTTCAATAAACCCTTGATCTTATCCGCATCCATCTTGAATGCTCCCGGGCGGGCATTCTCAAGCAGCTTACTCGTCTCACGCGGGGCATTCTTTCCGAAAACCTCCAAGGCTTTCGCCGCCTTCCGAAGATCATCCGGATTGGAAATCGCCTTGTTCTCAGACAAGGAAAGTGCTGCTGCGGCGGCGGCTACCCCGTCTCCACTGTTCAGATTGTTCAACAGCTCAGAATTACTGACATTTCGATCTTTGTTGTTCTTAACCGTATCGAGAATCTTCCGATTCTGAATGGTTTCCAGGGCGGCTTTCCGGCCATCTGCGCCACCGCGACCATATCCCTTCCATTCTTCTTCCTTGTCTTTCCGTCGAGATTCTCTCGTCTTCGCAGAAAGCAGCGAATTATCGATATACCTCTCCTTCAATCCGAGAGCAGTACCCTTGATACGGCGTCCGCCCAAATACATACCTGCTCCCGCGAGACCTCCCGCAAAACCGCCAGCTGCCAGAAAAGAGGCTTTTTTTCCCCAGCCCATCATTTTGTCGCTCACCTTCTTGGCAATGCCTACTCCGGCTACTCTGGAACTCAAAGCGACGGAGATAGTCATCATGATCAGGATGATAGGGATGGCAGACCTCATCATGACACCAAGTATGGAAGCCAATCCGGCATCACCTCCTACGGTGGAAGCTTCGCTTGATATGGTGGTATTGTACGACTGGATGACTTCGGCGAAACGGACCGACACAAGCAGCATCAGCATGGCGGCTGGCGCAAACACCAGATTCCCGACAAGCTTCTTCCACCACTCATCCGCATACCCACTGATACCAGGCACGAATTTCATGAATCCAATCGGAGAAAAGATGACCAGAACGACCAGTGAAACCACCCGGATGACAAAAAGTACCGCCAAAATACAAAGCGCTACAGCAAACATAAAAATAAAAACGATTGCCACGATGAGAGTCGGCACCTCCGCATCCTTTCCTTTGTTCCCCAACAACAGTTTCTCCATGCCGGTCGCACTCAAAAGAGCTCCCCCTGCGACCTGGGATACGGATTTCCCTCCGCTTGAACCCAAGGTCTGCTGCGCGAAGAAATAAGTCGGAACATTCGAGACATCAATCAATACGCGGGAAAGAGGAAAGCTGAAATTCACGAACAGTGCCGCGAGGATGATACTAAGAAGTGTCTTCTTGGCATTGTAGCTCGAGAGCTGAAATACCATCGAGAAAGCCCCGATCAGGAGCATCAAGATGAAGAAGATATTGCAGAAATCACGGATGAATTTCCAGAGTTCATAGATGACCGGTTGATTCAGGAGCCCGGTCGGCCCGGAAATCAGATCGGCATTGATCGCGAAACCGAAAAGCCCGATAGCGGCAGCGGCCACCCAAACCAACACCTGGAATACTTTATACAAAAGCCATGATATAGCGGACTGAATCGCCTGAAACATATACCCAAAAAAACCGCTCGGCGTTTCCTCCTTAGGAGCATCAGCAGCGAAACCTAGATGCGGCACCAGCCAAAAAACGGCGCACAAAAAAAACACCGCCCCGAAAAATATGAATATCTTTTTGTTTCTTCCCATAAACGATTCTATCCGCAGTATAACCCAAAAGAAACGAAAAAAAAAGAACGTTGATGGCCGTATAGACCAGACGTCCCCCTCCCGATACGGAAGAAAAAATACTTAATATACCAAGGAAATCAATAGATGAAACCCTTGATTGCTCGACTCGAAGCCGAAAGAGTCCGTCGACTCGTTTTTCCCCACCGGACATAATTCATCTCGCTCACTGTTATCGTGTCGCCATTCACCTTTTCAACCAAGGCGACGTGACCATAATAGCGGTTTTCGGTCGTCACCATGATGGCTCCCGGCTGGGGTTTTCTCCCGGTCTTATATCCGAGCGATTTCGCATTGTACAACCAAGTACCGGCATTTCCTCCCCAAGGGACATATCTCTTCTGAGCGACATACCAGGTACACCACCCGTATGGAAAACGGTGCCCAGTGCCCGCCCGCCCATCCAATATCCGAGATCCCGAAATATCCGTCGCCGTACCACCACCAGTAGTTGCGTATTGCCTTCGAGAAAGACTTCCCGGTGTCGATGTCGGATTCGAGGGGACGGAAACCTCTATCTTCTGCCCATCCGGAATGATCAGCGAATCTCCAGTTCCAAGCTCTCCGTTGGCTGGCAGACTATTGAAAGAGATGATTCTCTCCTTGTCCGCCTTGTACTTCGATGCTATCGATTCGATCGTATCCCCCTCCCTGACAACGTATGAAAGACCGGCCACCGGCAAAATGAAGATCTGGTCTCCCGGCTTTATTTCATCGGGATTATCGAGGTCGTTCGCCCACAGTATCGTATTTGATGTGATGCCGTACTTGGCCGCGATGCCGCTCACAGTGTCACCCGAAGATACCGTATAAATCTTCACGCCACCGTCCTCCTCAGGATCCTTCGCCATCGCCAAATGACCTCCGGCCTGCGAAGAAAGGACAATCTGATTCTGCGGAGAGACACCATCTATATCGAAGAGCGTCGTATCGTCTTTCTGGTCCGGGTCCGCGTTCAGGCTCACTGCTGCCAACGGAACCAAAGACAGATTCTCTTTTTTTCCTACCTGAGCGGCCGCACGAAACGGAACACCGTCTGCTACACCTGCCTCCGCCTCTCCATCGGCATACCCGAAAAGCAACGCATTCGCGTCTTTCCCATGAGAAAAGTTCGTAGCAGAAACGAGCAATGCACTCGAAGCGACGACCGAAAATGCCGAATAATTCCGAAACCAATGCACCACACGGTACCCAGATGCCTCTTTAACGAAGATAAGCACCTTCGATTGTCCGTGATGTATTTTCGTATGGAGACGGGACAACAGGTCCGCGAGACTCGCCGATTCACGATCGGCTGCATCTCGACTATCCACCGATTCATCATCTTCGGTCTTCTTTGTGAAGAATATCGGGAAACGAATACTCGTTTTCCTTTCTTTGGAACCAGCCTGAGACAGCCTGATACTCCCTACCGGTATCAAAAGCGGACATAGGGCTTTTTCCCTAAGAATTACACAGGAAATTCTATCCTATCCGCCCATCCTCGTCAATCAGAAACAAGAAAAAAATCCCGTTTTTTCCCATATTTGAAACATTTTCTCTGTGGATAACCCATCGGCCCATCAGGAATTTCGAGAAGGATCCGTTCCGCGGTATACTGTATCGATATACGGGTATTCTAGAAAAACTTTCCCGTCGAAAATACTTTTCCGCTCCATCATATGGGTATCCCTTTCCGAAAACCATCCACTCCGCTCGAAAAGCAAGTGAAACATTTTCTCGACCATTTAGAGATCGAGATGGGCCGATCGCTCCGGACACTGGAAAATTATGCTCACTGCCTGAACCGGTTCGTCCAGACGACTCATCTTACGCGGGCCGAGGATATCACGACCGAAAGCATCCGCGAATACCGGCTCATCCTAAACCGAAGAGAAACAAGGCAGGGAAACACCTTGAAAAAAAATACACAAAACCATCACGCGGTCGTCCTGCGCTCCTTTCTCAAATTCCTTGCCAAACAGGATTTTGCCACCCTGCCTCCGGAAAAGATCGAGATCGGTCGTACGCCGATGCGGCAAGTGGATTTTCTGGAACCGGATGAGGTGGAGCGCCTCATCTTGGCTACGGCGGGATCTACCCTCCGTTCACTCCGAGACCGGGCGATACTCGAACTGCTTTTTTCCGCTGGACTCCGGGTCTCGGAGCTCACTCATCTCGATCGTCAGCACATCGACCTCGAAAAGGAGGAATTTTCCGTTCGAGGCAAGGGAGACAAGCTCCGTATCGTTTTCATTTCCTCATCAGCTAAAGGAGCTCTCAAGCGATATCTGGATAGGCGATCAGATACCGACCCAGCACTTTTCGTCCCCCTCTCACCAAAAACCGCGCGCACGAACCAGGAACCAGGAATACCCCGCCTGACACCGCGAAGTATCGAGCGCATCGTCAAGCACTACGCCACCAAAGCCGGCATCATCAAAGATGTCCATCCGCACACGCTTCGGCACACTTTCGCGACCGATCTCCTCGCCAATGGCGCGGATATCCGGAGCGTCCAAGCGATGCTCGGACACGCATCCATCACCACGACGCAGATCTACACCCATGTCACCAATGAGCACCTCAAGGAAATACATCAGACATTTCACGATAAGCGACGGAAAAAGAAATAGAAAAAAACCGCCCCAGCATAACATCGGGGCGGTTTTTTGAACCGATATCGGTTGTCCTGAAAGAAAGTTATTTCTTCAACGCCTCTTCCACTGCCGAGGCCATATCCTTATAGCTGTATGCTCCAGCGAAATTCGTCGTGTTGACGAAAAAGCTCGGTGTCCCCCTGAAGCCGATCTGCTGAGCGATCGCCATGTCACTAGAAATTCGGTCATCATACTTCCCGCTTTCCAGACACTTCTTCATATCATCCGACTTGACGGCGCTCTTCAGAAAGTCAGCCATATCGCCGGCCTTGGCGACATCGTTCTTCACCTTGTTGTTCATGAGGTCGAATCCGGCTGCCGACATCAAAAGATCATGTACTTCCCAGAATTTTCCCTTCTCCTTAGCACAGTAAAGAGCCTTGGTACCGAGCTCCCCATTGCCATGACCGTTTGCATAGAGCCAGACGAATGCCGCCTTTCCGGAATCGACCAACTTCTTCATTTCCGGAACCGGCGGAACATACGTGCCGCCATCCTTTTCCATCGTGAACTGAGCGCCAGCCTGCTTGTTCAATTCCGGGTTCTTCCCGGCAGCCACATGGCAGAACGGGCAGCTCGGATCACTGAATTCCACGAACAAGATCTTACTGTCCTTCTTACCGAACATGATATTCTTGTCCGTAAAAAGCCCCCTGATCTGATCAAGACTCACCTTCACCGCATCCGGCTGCTGAGCGGTAGCCTGATCCGTGGTCGCTGCCGATCCGGCCTGGCCGATGGTTTTTACTCCTCGAGCGGAGACATAGGCCAAGGTACCCGAAATGATCAGACACCCGAGAAGTATCGCGCCCGCGATCGTCAAGGCATCTTTGCTGGCCGGCTTCGATTCAGAAACATCATCCACATCCTCCCATTTCTCTTCTTCCATATTTTAGAGCTCTCACTGATTACCCCGACAGTATACACGTTTTCCGGTCATACGTGTAGGCCGGGACGATTCGGACCCCCCCATGAAGAGGATATGAAAACCGCCCAGGAGTAACCAGGGCGGCTTCAATCTCTAGCTTCCGTATCTTTTTTCTTCTTTCCGAAGATGTTCTATTTCTTCCGTCCCGAACGTACCCGCTCGGTCTCCGAAAGAATCTGCTTACGCAAGCGGACTGAGAGCGGCGTGACTTCAAGATATTCATCCTCGTTCATCACCTCGAGACCGCGTTCGATGGAAAGCTCCCAAGGTGGCGTCAGACGGATGGCTTCATCCGTTCCAGAGGAACGCATGTTGGTCAATTGCTTCCCCTTGATCGGATTAACCGTCATGTCCATCCCCTTGATGGCGTTCCCGAGCACCATGCCTTCATACACCTCGGTACCGGCCCCGATATAGAGCGTACCGCGCGTCTGAAGATTGTTCAAAGAAAATCCAAGCGCCTTGCCGGTCGCCATCGAGATCATCGAACCGACATCGCGTCGCCGGATCTCACCGACATGCGGACGGAAACCGATGACGCGGGAATAGATGGTCCCCTCGCCCTTCGTATCGATGGTGAATTCACTGCGATACCCGAGCAATCCACGGGTCGGAACCTCGAAGATCAGACGCTGATATCCCCCGGATCCGGCCTTGATCTCAGTCATCACACCCTTACGCTTCCCCATTTTTTCGATCACCACACCCGTCACGTTCATCGGACATTCTACCGTCACCTCTTCGAACGGTTCGGATTTCACCCCGTCGATATCCTTGATGATGACCTGTGGCTGCGAAACCTGCATCTCGAAACCTTCGCGACGCATGTTCTCAAGCAGAATGGCGACATGCAGTTCCCCGCGACCATACACTTTGTACGTCCCATCACCGAAATCAATCCGCAGTCCGACATTGATCTCAAGTTCCTTTTCAAGACGCTCACGGATCTGCTTGTTCGTCACGAATTTCCCCTCACGACCGGCGAACGGCGAATCATTGACTATGAAGTTCAGGGAGATAGTCGGTTCATCGATAGCGATAGCTGGCAGATTCTCCTGATCGGGAGCAACCGATAATGTATCCCCGATCTCGACCGTCGGCAATCCGGCGATCATCACGATATCTCCGGCCTCTACCTGTGTCGCTTCGACACGCTCCATGCCGCGAAAAGAAAACAACTTGGCCACGCGCCCCTGGACGCATTTACCCGTATCGTTCTTGACATAAATCGAGTCGTTGACCCGAAGGACACCCGAGTACATGCGGGCGACCGCCAGGCGACCGACGAAATTGTCATATCCGAGATTGAACGGCTGTGCAAGAAACGTTCCCTCGGCATTCCGCTCCATATCACACGCCGGCGGAACATTCTTCAAAATCGTATCCAGCAGCGGTTCGAGGTTCTTCCGCTCGTCACCGAGCTGATGCATCGCCACTCCATCCCGACCGACCGCGTAGACAACCGGAAAATCAAGTTGCTCATCGGTCGCCCCGAGATCAAGAAAAAGCTCGTACACCATTTCCGATACTTCTTCCGGACGAGCCGCTGGCTTATCGATCTTGTTTAGAACGACAATCGGGCGAAGGCCGAGCTCAAGCGATTTCTTCAGGACGAAGCGCGTCTGGGGCATCGGGCCTTCCTGCGCATCCACCACGAGGATGACGTCGTCGATCGAACGCAACACCCGCTCCACTTCCGAACCGAAATCAGCATGTCCTGGAGTGTCGACGATATTGATCTTGGTATCCTTGTAAAAAATAGAACCGTTTTTGGCATAGATGGTGATGCCACGCTCTCGCTCGAGTGCATTGGAATCCATTGAGCCTCCATCTTCGGCTACCATACCGGTTTCGCGCATCAAGGCATCGGTCAAAGTGGTCTTTCCATGGTCGACATGAGCGATAATGGCGATATTACGTATTTCCATAGGTATTTTTCGTAAGAAAGATATGGGTCAAAAAAAGAGGCGTTGCCGCTCTCTATCAAAATGAGTATACCGATTTTCTCGATTTCAGTCAACCCCGAACGATCCAGAGAAAAAAAGAGGCACCGGCCGATACTACCAGCCAGTGCCCAAAAAACTATTCGTCGACCGCATCACGATCCACTCAAGAGGATGCCTTTCCCTGATCAGAAACAGCTGGAAGAAAACTGGCCGCTTCTTGAAGGAATAATCCAGACAGAGTACTTGTCGATAACTCGACAAGTACGGAAGACAGGATTGCCTCCACTGAAACATCCATGCGAGACGAATCGGAATCCGAAACGCCATAAGCCGCCTGAAAAAAAGGCTTAAAAAAGCTCTCTGCGTACGAGAGGAATGGCCTACACCCTTCCGGAACCGCCTTTTCCCGGTAGCAATGATCGTTTATTCTGACCACTACCACCGCCGACCGCCATCGATTACGCGTTTCTGACGAGAGATTGATGCCGAAAAGCGTCAAATTCTCGAAATACGTACACATGGCGGTGTTCCAGAAAGAGAACAGGCTCACAATGGCCTGCGACTCTCTCGCTAAGAGACACAACCCTCTCCTTTCAAGCAAATACTTGAAATTTTCACAAAAGGCCGCGAAAGCAGCACCTTCTTCAAAACTAGATGCCGCTTCTTTTCTCATGGCCTTTCTCCGAAAGAACTAGAAAGGAGATTATGGCATCCATTCGCATTTATGTCAATAACGATTGAGATACCTCAAAGAGGACCCTCTTTCCCATCTGATCTTACCTCAGGATCAGAAAAAAAAGCACCGACACCGCGAGAGCCATCGTGCCGAATGCTACTCTCACGAAGAAATTCGATATCGGGCCGTTCCGATATTCTCCCATGATACCCTCGTTGTTGCCGATTCTGGCCAGTATGAACAGGAGCGGTACCGCAGCGATACCGTTGAAGACAGCGGCGAAAACCAGCGCCTTGATCGGATCAAGTCCGACGAAATTCATCCCCAGTCCGACGAAGGTCGCCAGGATGATGACGATATAGAAACCGCGCGCCCGATGGAATTTCCGATACAGACCTTCTCTCCACCCCAGGGCTTCGCTGATTGCGTACGATGACGAGCCAGCGAGCACCGGAACAGCCAAGAGGCCCAACCCGATGATACCTACGGAGAATATCAGTTTGGCAATGAATCCTGAGTTCGGAAAATTTTGGACCAAGGGTTCAAGAGCCCGTGCCGCATCGGCAGCCGAATCGATCTCCAGTATCCCATTCTTGAAAAGCGTCGAGGCACACGCGATGACTATGAACCAGGCTGTCACGCTCGCAAGCGTCATACCAACGAAGTTATCCAGCCTCAAGTTGCGGAGAAAACGTCTGGTCGGTTTCGGTTCTTCTCCGATCTTCGATTTGTTGTGCTTGGCGATCTCTTCCTCCACGACCTCGGAAGTATCCCAGAAGAACAGGTAAGGCGAGATAGTCGTTCCGATGATCCCGACCAGAATATACATCGTCTCGGGAGTGATTTCCGGACGGAACACGAATGTCGCCCGCAGTATTTCCCCCCAATCCTGCCCGACCATGAATACCGTGACCGGGTACACGAAGAGCGTCAGTGCCAACCACTTGAGAATCTTGGCGTAAGTCTTGTAATTCACGAATACGACAAGGAGCACGATGAGCGACGCGAAAAAAACCGCCAGGATCGCGAACGGGATATCGATGAAAAGCTGGGCGGCCGCGGCCATGGCTCCCAGATCGGCACCGATATTGAGCGTATTAGCCACCACGACCAATCCGACCGACAGATAGAGTAGTTTCCGACTGTAGTGTTCCTTGATGACAGCGGCGAGACCTGTGCCCGTGATCGCTCCGATGCGGGAACAACTTTCCTGTACCGCGAGCAAGAGAGGGTAGATGAACGGGAATATCCATAGAAGCCCGAGGCCGTGTGCTGCACCCGCTTGAGAATACGTCGCGATGCCCGATGGATCATCGTCGGCCGCGCCCGTCACCAATCCGGGCCCCAGCACGCGCAAAAAGCGGTTGTACCGCTTGTAATTGAGCACCCCTTTTCCGAAGTGGACCGCCTGACGTTCTGTTTTCTTCAGTCCCCGACGGAAGTTTTTCTCTATCACAAAAAAACGATTCACATTCGTAAGATTCGAATGATGATAGATTGTTTCTCCCTGATTCAACTATACCACAATCGGCGGTCATCACTCCCCGTCACGTACGCGGGGGCAAAGGGATGAATATACTCACCCTCCGTTCATACGCCGTGAATTCCGAATGCTCCCGCATTTTCCGTTCGAGCATCGGAACGCCGGAAACTTTCAGGATGAGAAAAGTGATCGTCATCGGGCCGATGATGCCGAGCCAGCCGCCCGGAACGGAAAGAGCGACCAGCCAGAGTCCCCACCACTGCATCACTTCGCCGAAATAGTTCGGATGCCGAGTGTATGCCCACAGCCCACCCTGCATCAGCTTGCCCTTGTTCGCTGGGTCCTTTATGAATCGGGCGAGTTGCGCATCGCCCACCGACTCGAATGAAAAACCGACGAGCCAGACAGCCACGCCGATTGCATCGAGCATACCAAGCCCCGTCGCCACACTCCCGTTGATCAGGAGTACCGGCGAGGCGACGAGGAAAAGCAGGAATCCCTGCAACAAATACACCTGCGCATACGAACGGACGTAAAACCATTTCCCCCACGCCGTGCGCCACGCGAGATAACGATAATCTTCCGTCCGACCTCTATTCCGCGAGTGGATATGCCACGCCAGACGCAGACCCCAGATGCTGACCAATATATTGACGAGTATCCCACGCGCGCCCGGCCCGTCCGAAAGTACGAACGTGCTCCACGCGAGAAGTACGAACCCCAAACCCCATGCCACATCGGCCACATCATTCCTCTTCTTGAGAAGCGAGACTATGAACCAGAGACTCATGTACACGAACAGTATGAGAGCGAGTATCAGATAGTCGTTCATACTCCGATCTCGCTGGCGATAAAATAGGTAATAACTGATACCGAGGCCGCGAGCACCGCGCCCCATGCCAAATCCACCAGCGTCACCAGGATCGGCCAGTCCTTGAGCGTGGCGAGATTCGTGAGGTCATACGTCGCGTAGGTGATCAGTCCAAAAAACGCCCCGAATACGAGCGCGTACATCCACGAACCTTTCTCGACCGCCGGCATGATGACGAATACCACGAGCCCGACGATGAAAAGCAGATAGAAGCTGATCGCGGCCATCCAATTGATATCACTCTTCATCAACGAACCGATCTGGCTCCGGTAGAAGTCCTTCGCCACGAGCCCGAGCCAAAACATATCAATGGCGAAGAAAACCGGGAGGGCGATAGCGTAGAGTTTGATGAACATA
>CAYMZY010000016.1:0-18868 GCA_964395165.1 uncultured Bdellovibrionales bacterium
GCTGCTTCTATTCTTGCAACCTGGGTGGTCGACAGAACCTCGTCAACCACCCGCTCTTCCGTCCACTCATAGACGGAAGAAATGAAGCGGCGTTCATCGGGGGATAACATCTCCCCTTCTGAACGGCGCGTGACTCGGAGAATCCCCGTAAGCCGCACGCCGTCCTTGACGAGCGAGGCTTCGCCGGAGAAAACCCCGGTGGCTCCGTCCTTCGGGAGCGTCAGTGCCCCGTAGAGAGCAATTTTTTCCATTTTTTACTCCTTGCCCAGTTTTACCTCTGAGCATGTAGGTGTGCGGCGAAATTCCGCGCTGACTCTATCGGCCCACCAATCATTTGATGAACTGAATAAAGTGGGTGAAGATCAAAACCAATGACCTTCACCCAACACCTGGTCTCTCAATGCGCCGTATCGCGTTGGTTTGTTAGTAGAGCTCTCATACGGGAGAGGTTCTGTTAGCCCGCCTTGATGATGCGGGTGACGGCGTACACATGACCGTTTGCGTCCCGGACGGTGCCGTCCTTCGGCCCGGTGCCGGGGACAAACACATCGTCGCGGCCCGCGATCTCCGGACGCCCGGCGATCAGCGCCGACACGAGGTAGATCGTGTCGGGCTGCGGCTCGGGCAACCCGTCGACCGCGCCGTAGGCGGTGCGATCGAAAGCAGCCATCCCGTCGATCGGGACGAGCGAACCGCCCGGCGTCGTCGAGACACGAGCTGGTTGCGGCTTGCCATCGGCACCACGACGCGGCTCGACCACAATATCGGTCGGGTCCGGCTCGGCCGCCAGGTTGGCGACGTTGAGCCGGAGACGCATCGGATGCGGGTTGAGGTTAACGAACTTGATCATGATGGTCTCCTTTCAAGAAACCTACCTGCTCACCGATACCGATCAAAGTATCACAGGCCCGCCGAAGCGGATTGATTGAATGGCGAGAATGCTGATATTCCTGTGAGCCGGAACATCTCCCGCGTTTTTAAATCTCCTACTCTTTTTCACCCCACCAACACCATGTTGCCAGGGCCAATAAAGAGGGCAAGACATAACCACATGTCTTGCCTCAAAAAACCTGTGCGTTGCTAGTCAGCGAAATCGAACGTCGCCAATTCAGCCAACGTGTATTCCCCACGTGGGTCGCTCACGAGGCCCACTACCTCATAGCGAATGATCACTACGAGATACTTCTCTTCGGGCGTGCGGCCCGAGCAAAGCATCGACTCGGCAATCGCCGAGATCATTCTCCAATCGTCCGGATACATTGCTGTGCCCGGTGCTTGTGCGACCAACCCATCAATTTTGATGGGTTTTGGTTCTAGACACACCATTGGTGTGGTACGAACTCGTTTTTCCATGATCGTCTCCTCCCAGAAGAAATTTGCCCGTTGATGGCGCGCTGTGTTCATGAGGCACGGCGCAGGGCGGATTGATTGTTGGATACGCCAGAATGACGTACCCATCTTTTTGAACCTAAGGAATCGTTTGATCCCTCTTACCCGCACGAAGTCGATGTTTCTTGCGGGCGAAGAGGATGTACGAGTGCTCACCTGTTCGGCGGCTCATACTGTTTCCTACTCGCTTTTCTGTTGTCAAAGACCTGCCTTGTAACGGCTCCCAAAAGCACATGCTCCTTTGGGTGCCGCTATTTCTCAAGGACCATTGTGTCCAGAAAGCCTGAGTTTAGGACCTTATGAACACTCACTCCTTGCGAGTCGGGGCGATTGGGGGACATACACCCGGGAATACGTCTCTCTCAGACGGGACATTCGCGGATTTTTGTCACGCACCGCTCGCTGCTGGTTAGTGCAGCGCCTTGGGTCGGGAGTGAACCGAACCTAGATGCGACTCGATACTCTCTGTAAGGTACTTGGTTTCCTGTTTCTCGTTTCAGGCATCTCTCATTCAGGAAGTTGTAGTATAGCACCAAATGTTCTTTATGTCAATATAGTTTGATATAGAAAGGCATAAATGCTTCTATAAAAAGACAAAAGTACCAAAAGTAAGCTAATTAATTGTCACAATCTATTGACAAAGTTTAAGTTTTAGAATAAGATAGAAAGAGATACTGCAGTGAAATCAAGCAGTTTTCACGTGGGTCATCCGTTTGCAGAGCCTGGATTCCTGTCTTCACAGGAGTGATGAGAGAGCACAACGCGGATGTAGACGGTCTTAATCGGAAGAGAAGAAATCTATGGAAAATTATCAGGAAACGTTGAAACAGGCTGGTTTGACCGAGGCGCAGGCCGCGGTATATGCGGCTTTGTTGACCGAAGGAGCGCAAAAGGCTGGTCATCTGGCCAAGAAGGCCGATTTGAAACGGGGGCTGACGTATAAAGTCCTAGAAGAGCTACAGGATTTCGGTTTGATTGAACAGCGAGAAAATACAAGCGGAGTGGCGGTATTTTCTCCTGAGCATCCGACTAAACTGCGGGCCTTAATCGATGGGCGAGCCAAACAAATCAAAGACTCGGAGCTGGTGCTCGAGGGACTGTTGCCGGCACTCACTTCGCAGTTCAATATGGCTTCGGGCAGCCCGGGTATATCGATTTATGAGGGCATCGAAGGGATCGAGCGGGTTTTGAATGATAGCTTGACCAGCAAGACGGTAGTTTACACGTATGCTGATATCGAACCGATTGTCAAAAATATCGGGGCCATCAATAGTCGCTACGCGGCCAAACGAGATAGGCTTGGCATCGACAAGAAAGCCATTCTTTTGGATACGCCATTCGCTCGAGACTATATGCGGGATTATCACCGTCTTTCAACTGATATTCGCTTGATTGGCTTGGATGAGACCGCCCCTTTTCAGAGCGCGCTTGAGATCTATGATGGGCGGGTGGCATATATCACTTTTGCACCGGAGAAGATGATGGGAGTCATTATCCATGATCCCTACTTGTACGCCATGCACCGATATCTTTTTGAATATACCTGGAAACAGGCAAAAGTATTCGATATGGAATCACGAACAAAAAAAACAGGTACCCATGAAGCAGGAGAGCCGGTATCCGAAAAAATGGCGCCTGAGGTCATTTTGGATGAAGACGATGAACCCCCTACGCGGCTTTCTTTGTAGAAGGTTTGGTCTCAGTATGCGTAGCTTCGAGAGGGAGGTGCTCAAAGACATATGTGGTATCTCGGCTGGTTTTCAGGAATCGTGTAAGTACAAAGCCCTTGGTAAGCGGAGAGAAGTCGGGGATGGCTCCATCTGGTACTCGGGTGTGGAGTATGAGGCCGGCCGCTACACCTGTGTGGACGGCGGAATCTTGGGCGAGTGATTGTGTGCCTTTACTCCGAAGTCGCGTATTCAAATCGGCATCGTAGAGGATTTTGAGGAGCGGACGATCACCAATCATTTCGACGCCGGTCCCGATAAAACCATCTTTTTCGATGTAATGCTGGGAAATAGGAACGGTCGGATCGGCATAGGCCTCAATGACTGATTTGGTTTTTTCACGTTCAAGAGACTGTTCAAGAAAGGCCTCACCGATTTTCGAGCCACGGTGGCCGGGAGCCACATTGAAAGAGCCCCAGTATTTCCGGGATTGTCCTTGGGCGTTTTCAGTCAGGACCTCGAAACGGTCAAAGGCGATGAGAGCCCCGTCCTTTTTGAGGATATGAAAGGTAGACTGAGGATTTCGGAAAGCTGTTTCGAGGCCATGGAGGATTTTGGAGCGAAAGGTTTCCGAGTAGTGGGTTTCGGGGTAATTGTGGGCATAGAGGTCGAGCATGGCCATACGGTCATTTTCCGAGAGCTGGGGGCTTGGGACATGAACAAAGTCGAGGCCATTGAGGTCGGAGAAATCAATAATACTTTGGGATTCTTTAAGATTCCTAAAGAGAGCATTAAAGAGGAGCGTGTCGGTATGTATCTGATCGAGACTCGTTTGTAGTTTTTGGATATCGTTTGTTTCGAGAGCGGTATGGGACCGTAGGAGCAGCTCATTTGCCTGGCGTACGAGGGATTCTTGGATAGGTTGAGTGTTGGGCGGCGTGACATTTGTTTTTATCAGGGAGCGAAGGTTTTGTTCGATCTGATCGGCACTTTCGATAATTTCGGCATATTTTTGAAAGAGAATATCCGCAATGTCAGGAGGAAGCTCCCGTCCGAGCGCAAGGATTTTAGTATCCATAGCTGGTCCGAATTGATCGAGCGCGAGGAAGGAGATGAAGCGCGAGGATTTTGCGCGCGGGTCTGTGGCCTGTTGGACAAAGTTCCGGATATCGCTCATGGTATCTTCATCTTTGTCCCAGACATATCTCAAAAATTGAATCTGGGATCGCAGAGGAATCTCAGAGAAAGAGAATCCGAAATATGATTCGATGAAAACACGCATGCGAGCCGATGAGAAGGCATGATAGAGCTCGGAGATATCACGACTCTCTGTGTCGTTCGTGGATTCGCGTAGGGTCTGGCTAAGGAAGTCGTCAAGAGGGATTGAAGGAATTGCTGTCGCAGACATTTCCTTTCGGAGGAGTGAGATAGTGTCCCAAAAAATCTCATTGAAGAGATTTTCTCCGAGGTAGGAGGAGGTAAATGGCGATGCGTATCGGTAGGTGTCTGTGGTGGGAGTTTCGGCCTCTTCTTGCTTGAAGAGAGTGTATGCCTGGAAATATCGATTGATTTTTGTGAGAAGTTGCAGGGATGTCCGAAGAAGCGCCGGGGTATCTTCAGGAGAAGCCGATGCGCCTGATAAGTTTTTGAGAGCTTGATTATCAACGTGCTGGAGTGAATTGAGGAAAGAACCGATGCGTTCAATATCAGAATGGGTGATTCCTGAGGTACTGTGTTCTGGCTTTACAAAGACTGTAGTGAGGAGTCCATCCGTATAGACGCCGCCAAGATCGGGGCTGATTGATGAGATAAATTGCCGGCGCGTGGCATTCTGAAACAGATAACAGGCTTCTTGGGTATCAGGAACAGTCTCTTGACGAGGGAGGTTTTCGAGCTGAGAAGAAGGGATGGCATCCTGGATTGTTTTATCGAGAAGGCGACTCTTTGTGAGTAGTTCTTGATCTTCATGTTCGCTGAGCCAGTCTTGATCCTCTCGAATCCACCAGTCGGTAATTGTGCGCACTTGCCTCTCCGTGAGTTCGTCGACACCCTGTATTTCTCCCGGGAGAGACAAGATAACGCCGCCATCGGCTAGGAATTCAGTCTCTCCGTTTTGGAAGACGCGTGACTCATCCCATTGTTTTTGGATCATCTCGCGACGTTCTTCGGGGGAATATTCCACATAGCCTTCTCTTGTGAAGGATTCTATGGTAGCGCGGAGAAAAAAGTTTTTTTCATAGGTGAGAATGACTTGGAATGCGGAATTGATACCCGCCTCTTCCGGTTGGTATGCTTCATCAGATGAGAAGGCTGTTTCGTATACTTCCAGTTCTCGGATAATCGCGAATCTCTCGTGGAATGAAAGCGTTTGATTTCCCCATGCTTTTTTCGTGAGTGATACGAGATGGTTGGCTGTAGAATAAGACGGATTCGTATCGTGAGCGTGCAAAATAGCGGTAAACTGATTGGGAGTTATTCTGTCTATTGTTTCTTTGGTTTCTGTTCTTGATAACAAATCTATTTCCGACTGTTCGGATTTAGAATGAGAGGCATCCACAGCGGCCAGGAATGATTCAGGTGTGGTTGCGGGCACGGGATGGAGCGGGTGTCTTTCGGAACGAAGCATTTTTTTGAGCTGATGGTTATGACGTGAGTATATCATTTTTCTTCTCATGGAAGAGAGATGGCTGTGACGCTAGCTTTTGAAGAACATAGTATCGTACTGTATACTGAAAGACAGATGTTCCGTAAATAACCGTGCGATGAAATTGACGATAAAATCGGTGTTTCCAGTGGTTTCGATGTTTGCTGGTATTTTTTTTGTGCTGGCGTGGTTCTGGGAAGAGATATTGCGCGCGTTTTTTCCCGGCGAGGGGATGCAGATACTGTTTCGGGAGTATGCTTGGGATATTTCGGCTCTAGCGATCGGCTCGTTTTTTCTACTCGGATTCGCAGCCGCATCGGGAGCGTACTGGTTTGTCGTCCGTCCGCTTGAGAAGCTTAGCTCGGCTTTGCGGAAGATGAGTGAAGGAAATCTTGATGAAGAGATACGGTATAGTTCCTCCGATGAGATAGGGGATTTGGCGGTTTCACTTGAAAAGATGCGACTTGTCCTGAAGACATCTATCACTCAGACTCTCCGGAGCCGGGATGAGGCCTTGCAGGCCGAGATGAAGACCAAGAAGCAGATCAAGGACATCGAGCGTTTAAATGAACTCATGGTCGATCGTGAACTGCGTATGGTCGAGTTGAAGAAGCGTATTGAAGAGTGTGAAGTGCAGCGTCTTCAATGAGCGAGCTGAGAGCTCGATAATGCGAGATATTTGGTTCGAATCCGGTTTTTTTAGGGGAGGATTTTCGGGTAAAAAAAGAACCACCGGCTGTAGGGCAGCGGTGGTGCATTTTTTTTCCGAGTGTTCTGGTGGGATGAATGTTCAATGGACATTGAGTCTCTGTGTCTGACTCTTAGACATATTTCTGTCGGAGGTGTCGATCATCTTCCGATGAAAGATGTTTTTAGCGACGTAAAGAATGAGGCTAAAGAGGGCAAGCGCGGAATATATCAGTGTTTGGTCCCATGGCTGGAAAGACCAGCGGGAGATCGAAAGGAGGATGAATGATCCGAGTATGCTTCCGAAAAAGCTGGTGATTATGAGTTTTTTTCGGCCAGTGACCCATTTTGAAGGGTGGTGAATCTGTACGAATACGATTGAAATGGCATAGCTTAAAATCAGAGCGCCACCGAGGGTTTTTTGTGAAGCGTGTACGAAAACTGGTGTACAGAATATCATCGCGACGAGCATCGTGGTGCCGAGTAGATGGAGGAGCCATCTGAGTGCCGCGACAATAAAAATACATAGACCGGTTGCGAAGGTCATGATGGATCCTTTCCTGTGAAGACGATTGTGAATGAGCGACAGCAGCTCAGTAATCGAGCGATTTTTTTTATCACAAAAATTCAGTTCAGTCAAGTTCGGATGCGGTTTTTCGTCTGACGCGGTATACTCGCTCTATGGAACAGAAAGCGAAAACTTTAGTCTTGCTTGATGGGAACGCGCTTATTCACCGGGCGTACCATGCTTTGCCGCCGCTCACTACGAAGAGCGGCGAGACGGTGCAGGCGGTGTACGGCTTCACGATGACACTCTTGTCAGTCTTGGAAAAATTCCACCCGGACTATATCGCGGCCTCTTTTGATTTATCTGGACCAACTTTTCGGGATGAACTTTATGCGGAGTATAAGGCGACCCGACAGAAAGCGCCGGATGATCTTTACGCGCAGATCCCGAAGGTCAAGGAAATGACACGGGCGTTCAATATCCCGATCTATGAGCTTTCCGGATATGAGGCGGATGATTGTGTCGGGAGTATTGCCAAGCAGGCGGGGGCCCTCGGGGTGGATGTGATCATTGTGACGGGTGACAATGATGCGTTGCAGCTAGTCGACGGACATATCAGTGTGTTTTCCATCCGCAAGGGACTCAAGGACCTCGTCCTATACGACCGGACGGCGGTCGAGACGAAATATGGATTCGGACCGGAACTCATTCCGGATTACAAGGGTTTGGCCGGAGATACCTCGGACCATATTCCGGGCGTCCCAGGAATTGGTGCGAAAGGAGCCACTGATCTGCTTCGAGAATTCGGCCCCCTAGAAAACATCTATGCGCATCTCGGAGACGTGAAGGAATCACTGCGGAAGAAACTGGAGTCAGGGGAAGAGAGCGCTTTCCTTTCGAAAAAACTGGGCACCATCGATACGGCGGCTCCGGTGACGCTTGTTCTGGCTGATTGCGTGACGCACGATTTCGAGCAGGAGAAGGTAGCGGTGTTATTACGAGAGTGTGAATTCTTCAGTCTTCTCAAGAAAGTACCTGGCCAAGGCACGGTCCGAACGGAAGAAGGCGTCGGGAAAGTTCGCGTCCCTAAGGTCATCCGGAAGAAAATCAAAAAAGGAACGGAGGTCTCAGCTTGGTTGGAAGAAACAAAGGGTCGTGGCATCGCCTTCGTTCTCTCGGATGAGACGGATTCGCTTTTCGGTGGGACAGGCATCACGGAAATCGAGTGTGCGGCAGATGAAGATACTCAGGTGACTGTCGAATGGAACGCGGATACGAAAGAGGTTTTCAGAGAATTCTTCGGGCACCCGAAGCGTTCGAAAATCGTTTTCGATACCAAAGCCACGATGCACCGTCTGATACGGGAGGGGATATCTTTGTCCGGAGTGGCACGCGATGTGTCGCTTATGGACTATCTTCTGGACGCGGGCAGCCGGCAGAGTTTCTCGGATATCGTTTCGCGCGAGCTTGGAACGGAAGATACTCAAGCTCGCGCTGCCGCGCTCTATCGGGTCAATGCCGTTCTTGGGCAGAAGCTTAAGGATATTTCGGCGACGCAAGAATCCGGACGGACGCTGCTTGATGTCTATGCGACGCTCGACCTTCCTCTCGTGCCGATCCTCTTTCGGATGGAAGAGAAGGGGGTGCGTCTCAATACGGAAACGCTTCAGAGCATGTCCGACGAGGTGACTGGAGAGATCGCTCTTCTCGAAAAACGCGTTTGGGATCTGGCTGGAAAAGAGTTCAATATCAATTCGCCCAAGCAGCTGGCTGATATTCTCTTCGTCGATCTCAGGATTCCGACGAAGAATATCAAGAAGAATAAGACCGGCCTCTCAACCGCCTCGACCGAGCTCGAGAAATTGCGGGCCGAGTATCCGATCGTGACCCTTATTGAGCAGTATCGCGAGCTTTTCAAGTTGAAAACGACGTATCTTGATGCTTTGCCATCTCTCGTCGATATGCGTTCACGCATCCATACGACCTATCATCAGACCGTCGCGGCGACCGGACGGCTCTCTTCTTCCGATCCGAATCTCCAGAACATCCCGGCTCGACAGTCGTGGAGCAAGCGCATCCGCGGAGCCTTCGAGGCGGAACCGGGGCATGTCTTGGTCGGGGTGGACTACTCCCAAATCGAACTCCGGGTCGCAGCCCATCTTTCGGAGGATGCCAATATGATCGAGGCATTCCGGCAGGGTGAGGATATCCACCGGAAGACGGCCGCAGTCGTTTTTGGAGTCGAGCCGGAGGCGGTTACGGGTGACATGCGTCGACAGGCCAAGGTATTTAATTTCGGTATCTTGTACGGCATGGGTGCCTTTGGATTGGCGCAGGCGGCTGATATCGATCAGAAAGAAGCGGGCAAATTCATCGAGGCGTATTTTGATCGTTTTTCGGGCGTCGCGAAATACCTCGAGGCATCGAAGGTGTTCGCGCGTGAGCACGGGTATGTCGAAACCGAACTTGGGCGCCGGCGAAACGTGCCGGAGATTCAGAGTCGTAATGTACAGGTCGCGCGTTCGGGGGAGCGTATGGCGGTCAATATGCCGGTCCAAGGATTGGCGGCCGATATCATGAAGCTCGCGATGATCGCAGCGGATCGGCTCGTGACAGAGCGGTACGATAAAACGGCGACGATGCTCCTTCAGGTGCATGACGAAATCATTTTCGAGGTGCAAGAGGAAGTAGCCGTTGGTTTTGCGGTAGATTTGAAAGAGGCAATGGAGACGGTCTATACTCTCAAGGTACCGCTCACAGTTGATGTTGCCTCCGGAAAAGATTGGGGAGAAGTATGAAATCCGGTTTTCCTTGGAAGGCGTATCGATGGTATGTATCCGTTCAAAAAAGAGTATGGAAAATATGAAGTTCGTTTCGGAAGCGGAGCCAGTCAATGTTCTCGAAGAGGCGGCTCGAGATCTTGGGATAAAGGGATTCACGTTTCCGAGAGTCGGTACGGAAGCTTATTCAAGACTGCTATTGGCGTGTCAGAATTACTCTCGGGAAGTTTTTCTGGAAATGACCACTCTGCATTCCCGGGATATGACGCTGAGCCAGTCAAGGAGAAGGAAATTCCATAATCAGCTTTGTATCATGATGCTCGGTTTCGATCATGCGACTGTCAGACAACAAGATATCAAGAACCTGCAGCGTGTTGCCAATCTGGCGCATATGGTGAGCGGTAGGGAGCAGTATATCGAAGAGGTATAGATGGACACGAGTAAAGGTATAAAAAGAAAGTGTTTTCGTTTTAAAAAAAGTAGCGGACTGATGACAGCCGCTACGTATGTGCGCGAGGAATTAAGTCTGATGCCTCAGTCCTCTTCCACGAGAAGGAACAGAAATTCCTCAAAAACCACTCGGGTGATGATGGTTCCATCACCACGATTTTCGCCCCCCTGTACTTCTAGGAATTCCATTCCAGCGCGGAGTTCCTCCGGGTAGATAAGGTAGGCTTCTCTTTTTCCGAAGTCCACAACCCTTTGTCGCAGGGCATCCCGTACTTCCTCTGGTGTCATTAGCTACCCTCCTATTTTTCGGAATTTAATTATAGCATATATAGTTTTGTTTGTAAAGTATGCAGAAAAGTAATCACTAAAAAAGAGGAAGGACGTCGTAATCTGACGGACGTTAAATTGTGAGAGGCCGTATTCTTTATGCCAGAATTACCAGAGGTACAGACGGTAGTGATGCAACTCGGACGGAAGATAGTCGGAAAGACTTTTTCCGGTTTTTGGAGCGATTGGGAACGCAGAGCTTTGCCGTCTTCCGCGGAGCTTGTATACGGGGTACGGGAAGCGACGGTTCTCGGGATACGTCGTTTCGGGAAGCACATCGTGATCGATCTGAATAACCGGTATTCGTTGGTTATTCATCTCAAGATGACAGGGCACCTGCTGTGCAAGACCGAAGCGAACCGGGGGAGCCGGGCATTCACGGAAGACCGATACAATGGGTATATCCGTCATGTTTTTTCTTTTGTCGATGGGTCGACCTTGGAGTTTTCGGACCTCCGGAAATTCGGATGGGTTATGGTTGTGAAGACATGTGAGGTGGAGCGGCTCCCGAGTATCGCCGTGCTCGGTGTCGACGCATTGTCTCCGAAGCTCACGCCGGTGACGTTTATGGAATTGATAAGGAAGCGGGGGAATCGGACGATCGGCGAAATCTTGTTGGACCAGTCACTCATTGCGGGCATCGGCAATATCTATCGGAGCGAAGCACTTTTTCTTTCCGGTGTCCGTCCGGATCGTCCCGGGAGTGAACTGGGCGCGTCGGAGGCAGAAGGGTTGGTGAGGGCAATCCGGAGAGTCCTGAGACAGGCATCCAGGTTGGGGGGTATGTCGGATGGGGACTTTCGGGATACCGACGGTCTACCAGGTCGGTTCGAGAAGAACCTATTCGTCTATGGCCGTACCAGTCAGCCGTGCAAAAAATGTGATACAATCATACAAAGGATTAAAATCGGACAGCGCAGCGCGTTTTTCTGTCCGAACTGCCAGGAATGACAATGGTGCGATGTGTTTTTGTCGGTGGAATTTTGGCCAGGTATCGTAAATCGTAATCGATCATAGGTTATGCAGATGAGACAAAAGGTAGTCGTGCTTCTCGTTGTACTCGCCATCGTCGGTCTTGGGGGGTATTTCTTCAACCAAAAGAATGAGAAACGCCAGGCGATCAAGTTGGACAATGATATGAAATCGATAGTTCCCACGGAAACGACCGGGCCGCTCAATCAGGGAGAAGTGAGCCCGATTTCCGGTATGGCCTGCGATCACTGGAATCGTCGTCCGATCGCTGTGATGCAACCGGCCGATGTCTCGGCGCGCCCGGCGGCCGGATTTTCTTCCGCGGATATGGTTTTTGAAATGCCAGTATTCACCAATTCGAATACCCGGTTGATGGGTGTCTATTTGTGTGATATCCCGGATGATATCGGCTCGATGCGGAGCGCCCGGCATGACTACCTTCCTCTTGCGAAAAGTCTCGATGCGGTTTTCGTGCATTGGGGGTACTCAAAATTCGCTGAGACGCTGCTTGAGCGAAAAGTCCTTGAGAACATTAATTGTCTCACGACTTCCTTCTGCCCGCGTTGGCCACAGACCGGCAAGATGAAATATGAGGACACGGGACATATCACCCGAGAGGGGATAGAGCAAGCGATGGAAAAGTACGGTTACCGGACGACCGGGAATTTCTCCGGTTATCCGCATCAGGACGAAGCAGCACTCGATGCGCGTCCGCAAGGCGGGCATCTTCGTCTCGCCTTCCCGAATCCGTACGACGTATCGTATGACTACGACCGGGCAAGCAATACGTATCTGCGTACCTGGGACGATATTCCAGATACCGATAAGAACAATAAGGCCCGTATCGCTCCGAAGAATATCGTCGTGGCGATAGCGGAATCAGAGCAGGTCAAATTGGCGACGGATTACAAGGCGCGTGGGGTTCAGGATCCATGGGAATTGGTTCCGGAAGAGGACCGCCAGGGACTCGATTACGGCGGGGTGGGGCGGTACAACAATATCGAGATGGGTGACCCCTGGTTCGATACCAAGGATACCGGTGATGCGTACTTCTATATGAATGGGAAGGAAACAAAGGGTATCTGGAAGAAGGACAAGAGTAAACTGGAGAGCAAACTCTCTTTTTACGGAGCTGATGGAAATGAAATCAGATTCGTTCCTGGACAGATCTGGGTCGATATCGTCGAGCCTGGATATGGGATCAAATGGGAACCGGGCAGCTAGTCCGTCTCCCGGAGTCTTTTTGCAGGGATTCGGTTCGGACGTGTCGATAAGGCTTTTCTTTCCGAGTGTAAGGTGTGAGGTGAAAGAAAGGGCTTATCGGCACGTCCTTTTGTTTGCCGGATGTCCGTTTTGGTATACTGGGTTCACTTGAGAGAATATATATGCTGTACTTCCTGTATGGTGAAGATGAAGTCCGTGTCGCTTCACGCCGGCGTGAACTTCTGGACGGTTTTCGGAGAAAATATCCGACTGGCGAGGTGCAGATTTTCGATTTCGAGGATTCAGGAACACCAGAAACAATCCGTTCCGCCTGCTCGGCTTGCGATCAGGGACTTTTTGCGATACCGAAACTGATCGTATGGCTCCACCCGTTCGTATTGAAGGAAGGCGAAGATGTACTGAAGAAATTCTTGATGCGTTTTCTGAAAGAATCACCGTCCGATATATCTCTTCTCGTTCTCGCCTCAGGAAAAATCAAGAAGACACATCCGGTCGCTGCGCTCCTTCTCAAGAAATCTGATCGGATCGAAGAGATGGAACCGCTTCGGGGTGTTCAGTTGGAGCGGTATATCGCCTCCTCCCTCAGGGTCTTTGACGCGGATCTCTCGATAAGTCGGACAGCCTTGGGAATCCTTGTGAAAGCGGTCGGAGACGATACGTTTCGTCTTAAGCAGGAAATTTCCCGGCTTGCGGCATACCGTGGTACAGGAACCATCACGAATGAAGATGTCCTGCTTTTCCTTCGTCCGAGTAGCGAGACAACCATTTTTCAAGCGCTCGATGCGATGTCTCGCGGTGAAAGACGGCAAGCACTTCTTCTCTTCGCGCAGGAACAGGCTGGCGAATCGAAACATGAGGTGGTATACGGGCTGCTTTCGATGTGCGCGTGGCAGTTGCGCCGGCTCATTCAGATGCGGGAGGTATTCGATCGGGGTATCCGTGATGCTTCCGGTATCGCCCGCGAAACGAAACTTCCGCCATTCGTGGTACAGAATGCTTTGCGCTCCTTCGAGAACCTCCCCCTTTCCCGACTGACAGCTGGGTTGATGCTTTTGGCTGATATGGATGCTGCTATGAAAATCGGAGAACTCGATCCCGGTGGGGCACTCGATGCTTTTGTGTGGAAGTTCTAGCCGAAGTATCATCTTGATCGCAATTTGAAGCGAAAACCGCTCCGGTAATGTCGGAGCGGTTTTCTATTCGTCGGGGCTGCTGGTCGGAAAGCTAGGCTGCTACTTTCTTGGCAGCGACCTTTTTCTTCGGGGCGACCTTTTTAGCCGCTACTTTCTTGGCTGCTACTTTTTTGACAGAGGTTTTCTTCGGCTCATCTTTGTTCAGAACGGCTTTCTTCACGAAGGCGTTGAGGCGGGATTTTTTGTTGGCTGCGGTATTCTTCTTGATGATATTCTTTTCAGCTGCCTTATCGAGGGCCTTCTGTGCTTCTTTGTAGAACTTCTGCGCATCATCGAGTCTCCCAGCCGTGACGGCTTCGCGGGTCTTCTTGATCGCGCTTTTTACGACACCTTTCGCGATCTTATTCTTTTCGGTCTTACGGGCGGTGACCCGCATGTATTTGATGGCGTTCTTCTTGATTGGCATAGCGATGCGCGTTATGATTGATTGCCGCGACGGGTGAGAGTCGACCCCTCGGCAGCGTGATTAAAATATGGGTACCGGTAAACCGGAAATTTGAGACAGATTATTTCTAACAGAAAAATGATTTTCTGGCAAGGGTATGGGAATTCAGAGACGTGCCAAGAGATGCCAAAACAGGTACTATAGAGGAAACGGTGAGTCGATAATTATCAGAGTATGATAGGGCTGTTAGAGGGTGAGTTGCGGGGGATGAAGAACGGGACTGCCCTGGTGATGTGTGGGGGGGTCGGGTACAAGGTGTCGGTATCCGCTTATACGCTCGGAAAGATCGCCGGAGCGGAATCGGTCGTTCTCCATATCCATACGCATGTGCGGGAGGATCAGCTGACCCTATACGGTTTTCTGGATGATGATGAACTTGAGATGTTCGAATTGCTTATATCCATTTCCGGTATCGGGCCGAAGGTGGCCCTTGGGATTCTTTCGATTGCTGATCCGAATACTATCCGTACCGCTATCGTGCATAAGGATGCTTCACTGTTGACGCGCGTTTCCGGAGTAGGAAAGAAGACGGCCGAGCGGGTGATCGTCGAACTCCAGAACAAAGTCAAGGAAACCGAATTGCATGGAACCGCCCAGGCGCTTGCCGACCAGGATGCTCTCGAGGCTCTGGCTGCCATGGGATATTCGGTCAGCGATGCGCGCGAAGCGCTCAAACTCGTCACGCCAGATATCAAGGACGTCGGGGTCCGTATCACGCAGGCTTTGAGGAAGCTGGGAAAAAAGTAATCGTTTTCCGTATGGATAATTTTCTTCAATCGAAAAACTGGATGCGTTTCCAGGAAGCGAGCGGGCGCGACACGGTTCCGATCGGGGATAACGCGAATGGTTTCATATATACCCTACCGGTGGTAGGCCGGTATTTGTATACGCCGCGATTTCCTGATAGTGGAATCGTGGACCTGATGATCGATGATCTTTTGACGTCGGCGAACAAAACGGGTTCCGGCTGGGTACGTATCGAACCGGAGACGGAAGAGGTTCTAAGAATATGGAAGCAGTCGGTTTTCGATCGGGAGAAAAACACCGGAATCTGCCTTGTCAAAGCCCCACATGACATGCAGCCTCGGGAGGTTCTTGTGGTGGACATATCGAAAGCTGAGAAGGATTTGCTTTCGGAAATGAAGGCGAAGACGCGATATAACATCCGGCTCGCAGAAAAGAAGGGTGTGCGTATTTTTTCGACGCGCGAGAAAAAGTATCAAGAAGCCTTTTTCGAACTTATCGAGGCGACCGCGAAACGCCAGAACATACTCCCGCATCCAAAATCCTATTATGAGAAAATGCTATCAGTGTTCTCGGAAGAAGACCTTTCTCTTTTCGTTGCAGAATTCGAAGGATATGTACTGGCGGCCAATCTCATTCTATTTTCGGGTGACACGGCAACATATCTGCACGGAGGGACAAGTGATGTACATCGCGAGATGATGGCGCCCGTCCTTCTCCAGTGGGAGCAGATGCGGGAAGCGAAACGGCGCGGATGTCGCTGGTACGATTTCGGTGGTGTCCGGACCCCCTCTTCGGGTGAAGATCAGTTGTCCGGTATTAATGCCTGGGAGGGGATCACCCGTTTTAAACTCGGATTCTCACCGGACACTCCGACAAAGATATTCCCGGGATGCTATGATGTGGTCATCGATCGGAAGCGGTACGGGTTGTACTTGCACCTCCGCTTTCTACAGCGGAACCTGTCGATACTGAGGAAATTTTTCAGAAGATGAAGAATATATGTTGCACACCTGTTCGCGGTTCGTACCGCAGTCTTTTAAGAATCTTTTGTATCACTTTCCATTCGCTGTCTTCTCGGCGATCTATTTTGGTTTTCCAGCCAAGAAACTGAAGGTGATCGGCGTGACCGGGACGAATGGCAAGACAACGACTGTTCAATTCATCACGAGGATTCTTAGGGAGGCTGGAAAGAAAACGGCGATGGCCTCGACCATCAATTTCGTTCTCGGCGACCGTGAATGGACGAATGCCTCGAAATTCACGACGCTTTCGGCCTGGAAGCTCCAGAAGTTCCTGCGTGAGGCGGCAGATTCCGGTTGTGAGTATGCGGTCGTCGAGACTTCATCGCATGCGCTTGATCAGCACCGGGTATGGGGTGTCGACTACGAAATCGCTGTCATGACCAATGTGACGCGTGAGCATCTGGACTATCACCGGACAATGGGCGCGTATCGGCGAGCCAAGCGGCGTCTTTTCGAGCGGGCTCGTAGAGCAGTTGTCAATCTTGATATGGAAAGCCCGGAGGAATATCTCGGTTTGAAACGGTGTGTCGGATCCGTTTCATATAGTACCGAGCATCCGGAGGCGGACGTGTTTGCGGAAGGGATCACTTTTGATGTATCCGGGACATCGTTTTCGGTTCAGGGTAAACCGTTCCAGATACACCTCCCTGGTCGTTATAATGTCGAAAATGCCCTTGCTGCCATCGCGGTCGCTCGAATATCTGGTATCGATTTCTCGACAGCCAGTCGGGCACTGGACGGAATATCTGGTGTCCCGGGACGGATGGAGTCGGTTCCGAATGCGCGTGGTCTGCATATCATTATCGATTATGCAGTGACACCGGATTCGCTCGAGAAGTTGTATGGATTGATCGCGGATATGCGGAATGGGGATTCGCGGATCATTTCCGTGCTCGGCGCCTGTGGGGAGCGCGACCGAGGAAAACGTCCGATCATGGGATCGATCGTTTCGTCGTACGCGGACGCGTTGGTTCTGACGAATGAAGATCCGTATCATGAGGACCCTGATCAGATTTTGGATGAAATCGAGCGCGGAATCTCGGACAGGGAAAAAGAAAAACACTATTGGCGGATTCTGGATCGACGGGAAGCGATCGCTCATGCCCTGAAGATCGCTGAGTCGGGGGACTGGATCATCGTGACTGGTAAAGGTGCTGAGGAGACGATGGCGATCGGGGATGAACGTCTGCCATGGAATGAACGCCAGGTGATCGAAGAAGAGCTCAGTGAGGAATAACCCTGTTTTTCTGAAGTTGCGTATTCGTTCGAAAAAAAAGCGCGCCGTTGGGAGACGGCGCGTATTCTTCGGCTACTTGAGAGAGATGGTGAGTCCGGCATGGTGCTGCATGACGAGCACGCTTTGCTGCTCATCGCTGCAGCCGATGGATAGCTCGATGCTGACTAGGATATATCGGTCAGATCGATGTTGGTGGTGAAGCGTGATGGTGCGTATTCCGCATGAGGTGAGTTCGCCGCGATGATTGGTCTGGCAAAGCGACTGTTGTGTCAGGTCCAGCATGCGATCGTTCCCGTAGTCAGAATTTTCGGGCGAAAATCCCGCACAGAACATATCGCAATCGATGATGCTGTCGGTTCCATCGATACAGGGATGGGATGTTGTTTTTCTGGTACAGCGCTCGTTGCAGAATGGGGACTGCCAGAAGCCGGACAGTCCTTCTCCGTCGACACTCTTGATGGCGAGTGTCAGAGGATAGAGGTATTCGTCGACCACCGGAATAGTGAATGAGGCTAAGGGGTCCGGGTGGGTGAGAATATAGTCGATGTATTCCTCTAGTGTCTGATGCCCATGGCGCTGCAGTTCGGCAAGGTTGGTCGAAAGCGGTTTTTTACCGAAAGATGTCCGCGAAAAAGGTTTCTCGTTTCCGGAGTGCATGGAGGGAGTACGGCTCATTTCTTCGTCCTTTCTTTTTCGAGCGTATTTGTAAAACGACTGATTTCAGACTACGGAAAAAGTTCGGTTTTGTAAAATGAGGAAACGTTTCGGAACGAGCCGAAAAAAAGAAGAGAGCGCCGGTGTGTTGGCGCTCATAAAAAGCTTGATGTCTGAAACAGACTACTGAATGGTGATAGCGAGCCCGCCATTTTCATTTCCTTCCCGGCACCGGAACGAGAGTATATTGTGGCCTAGTCCGCAGCGGCCGAAAGAAAGAGTGATGCAGAATACGGTTGCTATCCCTTGAGCATCTTTCCGACAGTGTTTCTCTATGACTACTCGGTATGCTCGGCGGTCTGGCGTGATCTGCAGCGAGGAACGGAGCAGTGTGAGCTCGGGAATCTCGGTATCATCGAGCGTTTCCCGTTCGACATCCGGTGACGAGTGGTTTCCTTTCGGTCTTGTCCCTTGTGTTATTTTCTGCCAAAAACGAACAAGTGTCGTAGCTGAAGTGTTCGACCGATGAGTTTCTTGTACTCGCACCGATTTCCCGAGACATGGTGGGTGGTGCGTATTGCAGGGATGACCCGAATCTTCAAGTGTCGCTAATTCTGCCGTCGTGTCCCAATCGATATCCAGATTGCACCCGCTGACACATCGGATGGAGACAGTGAACGTCCTTTCGGAAGTGGGGTCGATTAATTCCAATAAGAAATGGTTTCCTTTGTCATTTTGCTTCATGTTTTTCCAGAGCAACCCGCATACCGGGGTGCCCGAAACATAAGGTAGCAGGAGAACGAGTGGTGGAGCCGTTTCGGTATAGAAATAAGGGAATGTATTGGAAGGAGGGAATGCGGTATTTGCTGACATTGATGATTCCTTTCTATCGGAGAATGACCGATAAACAGACACATATTTT
>CAYMZY010000017.1:0-306 GCA_964395165.1 uncultured Bdellovibrionales bacterium
ACCGGTCACCTCTCCCATGCCATGGGAGCGCTCTACCAAATGAGCTAATGGCCCAGGGGCGCGTAACAATTACCAATATAATATGGCAAATCTTTCTTAAAGAGTCAACCTCCGATCGAAGATCTTTTTTGGAAGGCCCTTAGAAAAGAGAGACACCCCCTCTTTTCTTGATGGACCGGCCACTTTCTCATGTGTAAATACTATAAAACAAATTAGTTTACAAGTCAATACTTGTATTCCAAATTAAATTTTGTTCCACATGGAACAGTCTCTGTTTTAAGAACTATCGAATTTCATTCCCCGGTT
>CAYMZY010000017.1:406-18603 GCA_964395165.1 uncultured Bdellovibrionales bacterium
ATGGAACTTTTTAGCAAGTCATTGTTTCTGGACCCTGAAATGTTCCATGTGGAACTATTTTCGGTAATCAAGAGATTGTGGCAAGAATAATTTTGACCCCTTCCTGTCTTTACGGATGCAACGGAGCGATCCTGGGAGGAGGGATATATTCTTATCTGTTCCACGTGGAACCGATTTTGCATTCAAGCCTCAGGGGGTGCTTGAATGAGTATGTTGATATTCCACGTGGAACAAGTTATTAGTAACAGCGAAGGAGAAAAAAAGAAGCGTCTATTTTTATTCCACGTGGAACAAGCTGTAATTTGAAAAATTGAAATTGTCTAGTTGGTGTGTTCCACATGGAACAGTCTCTGTTTTAAGAACTATCGAATTTCATTCCCCGGTTTATTCCACGTGGAACAAACGAACAGGGTTCTTTGTGTGAATAGTTTCAAGTTGTATATTCCACGTGGAACAACCTTTACTCTAAAATCGATCTTTTGTAGTAACGACTACTTGTTCCACATGGAACTTTTTAGCAAGTCATTGTTTCTGGACCCTGAAATGTTCCATGTGGAACGAAAATGAATGATCATTTTGAGCGAAATCAATTTCTTTAGTTGACAAAAATAATATTTTATAACTTAAAGTAAATGTTCCACGTGGAACATAAAGAGAAGTGGTGTATTTATAAAAAATCAGGCGGAAAATAGATAGTTTTTTTGGCTTAGGCTTTTGATGTGAAGCGGATGCGTCATGAAAGGCCTTATTATCTTGTTCCTTGAACGAAAAGATTTTTTTACTTGTCCGTTTTGAATCGTAATTAGGGATTCCTCGGGTACTGAGTTCTAAGTGTTTTTATTTTGGTCACTTTGAGTCTTAGGGAAACTTAAAAAAGGATAATTCTGAAAATAGGTTTTGATGATGTTGGTAACTCGAAAGAATTTCCGAAAAAAATGTGATATTCCCCTGAGTGCTATTCGTGATTTTCGGTACTCATGATATAATTGCTCAAAAGAAAATTGTGAAAAATATCTTTACTTTCCCTCAAAAAACAAGCTTTGTTTTTTTTGTCCTACTGGCTTTGTCTTTGGGTTTTTATGTGTCTGCGGACGAGCAGAATGGTTCGAGGGAATATTCGCTCTTTCGGGATGCGGACCAGGATGGATTGAGTGATGAAGAAGAGAAGGTATTCGGTACGGATCCATTTGTCAGGGACACTGACGGAGATAGTTATAGTGATGGTGTCGAGGTTGAGAGTGGATACGATCCTCTTAGGCCTGCGCCGGGAGACAAACTTGTTTCTCCAGATGATAGTCTCGGAAAAGGAGGGTATGATGACAGCGCGTCGGCTGATATGGAAACCAATGTGACTGAGCAGGCATCGCACGAAGTGGCTGGGATACTCTCGAATATTTCGGATGAGAATCCCTCGGTCGGGATGCAGGATATCAATGCTTCGGTCGAGCAGCTGTTGGCACAATCGGCCGTGACCGTTGAGTTTCCTGAAGTGGATATCAAGACTATCCATATCAAGAAGATCAAGTGTAAGGACTCGGACACGGAAGAGAAGTGTCTCAAGAAGCAAAAAGAGGCAACAATAGAATACCTTACTACGTTGTCTTATCTGGTAGCGAGTAATTCACCGCTTGCCCTGAAGAAGAACGGGGACTTGGACCTTGTCGCGTCATCGATGGTGAGTGATATCATGGGCGCTTTTTCGACGGGAAATTTTTCGAATCTTCTTAAGAACAAGGCGAAGGCAGAGGCTTTTTTGAAGAATGTCAAAGAAATAGAAGTGCCAGGAAATATGGTTTCGACGCACGTCAAGGCTCTACAGCTGGCTTTATTTTCGGTTGGATTAGCGGAGGCTTTCGGAAAAACCGGCAATGACCCTATAGGACAGATTTCTTTGCTTTCTCAGGTTCAGGGCTTGCTCGGTTTTGCGACTGGTCTCGCGTCGGATATACAGGCCGAATTCAAGAAACTGGGAATAGATCTGATCCCGGTGGATTTGTAGTGTTAGGGTTAAGAGTGGTTTTATGGTGTGGAAAAAAATTCGTCTGAATATCTTGATGATTCTGATGGTCTGTACCATCGGCTTTGGTGTTCCTCTCCACTCTGCTCGAGCGGAAATGTGGGGAACAAACATGATCGCGGCTCTTGTTCAGAAAATGCTGGATAGACTTGACCGATATATCGAAGGCATTATCCTTTCGCAATTGAAGAGTGCGGCCATCAGGATGTTGGATAAGCAGATCGATAAGATGTTCGGTGGAGGCTCGGGAAATGAACCGCTTTTCGTCACGGATTTCAGGGAGTATATCCACGGAGTATCGAAGAGCTACACTCACGATGTTATGAACGACTTTTTTACGACCTCGATGCGCGGAACGTTTTCAGTGTCGAATTATGTCGAAGTAGGAGGAATGGTGGGCACTTTTTCCAGTGGTGTCAACACGGGAGTGAATGCGGCCGCAGAAGTGGCTCAATCTATGAGATTGGCGGTAAAGGAGGAGTCGCCGAAGTTCGATTTCGATACCAAAAGCCTGAATCCGGGTTTGAAGGGGGGGTTATCTGTACGAGATTTGAATCAAATGGTATCTAATCCGATGAACAATTCTATCGGAGCTTCATTTCAGGCAAAGGAAGTATTTTATGCCACTCTCTCGGAAAGAGAAGAGATACAGAAAGTGAAGGCGCAGGCGTCCGGGTTCATACCGAAAGAAAAGGACGGAAAGGTTGTTTCGCCGGCGGCTTTGCTTGAGGGGATGGTGGTTAAGGTGAAGACGATGGCTAATGATGTCATTACAACCGCGGAAAATCCGGAACAATTGGCAGTAGGCGTCATCAGCTCCTTCGCCGACCGGGCAATCACCCGGATTGTTCAACAGGGCCTTGGAAAGGTTGAAGCGGTGATCGCGAGTAAGTTCGGAGATGTCGGAGTGCAAGTCGCCAGAGAAATCGGATCCGATGTAGCCAATGAGGGGTTGGGTGCGAATTTTTCAAAGGAAACCCAACAGAAGGAGACGGCTAAGCCGACAACGATGTCAAAGACGACAACGAGTACAGAATCGACCAAGGGATCATGTATCTTCTGTGAGGATAGCGGATACTCATTTTCGTCGAGTAAACGTTAAGGTATGGCTTCCATCAGAAAGAATTTTTTGAGCGAGGATATATAAAAATCGCCCGAAAGGGCGATTTTTATATGCGTGTCTATAGTTTCTTCCTCTTTTCATTGTCTTTGTGAGTTCGCCCAGATTCGAACTGGGGACCTCTACGATGTCAACGTAGCGCTCTAACCAACTGAGCTACGAACTCACAAAAACAGTGAAACCTGATGATTACAAGGAAGGTGTTGATGGGATTTCTTCGAGTTTTTTTCGAAGAAGCGGAATCGGCTCTTCGGTTCCACGATCCTTGTTGGTGATGATGAGAAAAAAATTAAGCCAGAAGACTTCAAGAAAGATCGTGATGAAGGTATTGGCAAGCAGAAGAACCGTGAAAATGAAGGCCTCTGGAACTATTTCCTGCAGATATCGTCCGATAAATGCATACTGAAGGATAACGAGATTTTCAAAGATTGTAAAGAGGGAAGAGAGAAAGAGGACTGAAAAGAAAGAGAAGATGGAAAAATGTCGGTATCGGATGAAGAGTCTTCCTGAAAGGCTGAGGCTTGAGTTGAGGCGGAGGGGAGAAAGGATGCAGTAGCCAAGAACAAGGCGCTTGAGGATTGTTATGGAAAGGATGACGATCAAAAGGAGGGTGAGTGAGGCGTTGACTATGAAGGGGGACATTGTTCCTGCCAACTCAGAACGGGAAAGGAGGGGGATGAAGAGAAGGTATGAGAGAAGGATTACTGGAATTGCGGAGATCGTTTCGATAGTCGTGTATGTGAGTGCTCCGGAAAGGCGGAAACGTGGAGTAAGCAGTTTTGATCTTCGGAAAAAATCACTCGCAGAAAGGATGAAGATTTGACTCGAAAGCAATGTTTTGCAGAAAAAAGTCGTTACGATCAGAAGAAGGAGAGGGTGCGGAAGTGTTTGGAGTAGGTCTTTGATGGATTCATTTTGCGATCTATCGACGTAGGGAAAAAGAAAGCTGTTGATAGCGATCGTAAGAAGGGCGGACAAAAGCCCGAGTGTCAGAAGACCTGGGTTTGCATATGTCGCGTACCAAGTCTTCTGGATGAGGTTTCGGATTCGGAACGAGGATGACATAGATAAGAGACCGTAAACGAAGAAGAGTGCCGCTCCGTATGCACGCGTTTTTTTAAGCTGTTTTCGGGAGCCACCGAAATGAGAGTGTTAGGACACTTCGTTTTTTACCAGGGATTCGAATTCGTCCTTTTCCAGTGTTTCTTTTTCAAGAAGGGTGGTAGCGATGGTATTGAGTGTTTCGCGGCGCTCCGTAAGGATTGCAGTCGCTTTTTTGAAAGCGTCATCGATGAGTCTGGTTACCTCTTTATCGATCCGTTCAGCGGTTTCTTCAGAGTAATTCCGGTCTTCATGGAGCTCTTTTCCGAGAAAAACAAGCTCATCTTTGTGGCCGAAAGTTCGGGCGCCAAGTTGGCTCATCCCATAGCGGGTGACCATGCTCCGTGCCATATGAGTCGCGCGTTCGAGGTCGTTGGATGGGCCAGTGGTCGTATCGTGGAAAACCAGTTTTTCGCTGGCATATCCACCGAGCAATGTGGCGAGCTCATCGAGGAAATAGGCTTCTGAATGGAGGTATTTGTCTTCGCTTGGTACGGCGAGGGTGTATCCTCCGGCGTGTCCACGGGATACGATAGAAACTTTGTGTACAGGATCCGCGTGCGGGAGTGAGGCAGCGACGAGAGCGTGTCCACCTTCGTGGTAAGCGACTATTTCTTTTTCGTGGGCATTCATCACCTTGCTTTTTCGTTCTGGGCCGAGAATCACTTTTTCGATAGAAAGGATGAGCTCATCCATATCGATGGATTTCTTGTCGCGGCGTGTCGCGAGAATAGCGGCTTCGTTGACCAGATTTGCCAAGTCTGCCCCGGAAAATCCAGGTGTACGTTCGGCAAGTCGGCGGATATTGACCGAATCAGCAACCGGTTTCCCCTTGGAGTGTATTTTGAGTATTTGTTCGCGTTCATTTATATCCGGCAGATCCATGGTGACACGCCGGTCGAAACGTCCTGGACGGAGAAGAGCTGGATCGAGTACATCGGGACGGTTAGTTGCGGCGATGACAATAACGCTTGTTTCCGTTTCGAAACCATCCATTTCGACGAGAATCTGATTGAGAGTCTGCTCCCGTTCATCGTGACCGCCACCGAGCCCAGCCCCGCGGTGTCGACCTACGGCATCGATTTCATCGATGAATACAATGGCTGGAGAGTTCTTTTTCGCTTGTTTGAAGAGATCACGCACTCGGGATGCTCCGACACCGACAAACATTTCCACGAATTCAGATCCAGAGATATTGAAGAAGGGGACTCCAGCTTCACCGGCAACCGCTTTGGCCATCAGCGTTTTTCCGGTTCCTGGAGGGCCGAGTAAAAGGACTCCTTTCGGGATCTTGGCTCCCATGGCGAGAAACTTCTTCGGGTGTTTGAGAAACTCGACGATTTCTTCCAGTTCCTGTTTTGCTTCAATGGCACCAGCTATATCCTTGAAGGTTATGCGTTTGCGCTTGTCTGTCGGATCAAGGATTCGCGCCTTTGACATGCCGAAAGAGAGTGCTTGTGAGTTTCCGCGTTGAGCCTGCCTCATCATGAACCAGATGAATCCGGCAATAAGAATGAATGGGAGAAGAAACGGGAGGAGCAGTGTCGCCCAGTAGGAGGCTCCGGAGGGCTCTTCTACCGCCAGAGAGACTTCTTTCAGGCGGTCTTTATCGACACCGTAGTTTGCGAGGGTTTCGGTAAGCGAGCTTTCGGATTCTTTTGAGGCTTTTTCCTGCTTCTCATCTTTCAGCGTGATAGAAAGCTCATTGCCTTTGATAGCGACGGTTTTGACTTTTCCTTCATTAATCTGCTCTACCAGTTCGCTCAGGGAGACGTTCGCCGGTTTGTCTTGAGGGGCTTCGATAAGGATAAGAATGCCGGAAATAACGAAAAAGAGGATTAAGATAGTCCAAAAGTTTTTGAGGAGTGTTTCCATAAGAGGTATTTAAGGAAGTGAATATAACAGAAATACTGTATCATGATTTCGCTCGCATTTCAATGGTCCGGCCGTCAGGGAGGCGGACGGTGTTTTTTTTGCGGTAATCAGCTTTTTGAATTCATCGAGCGTGGTTTGAGTCGGCGTATGTTGTTTCGCCGAAAGCGTCCGTGAGATGTTTCGGAGCAAGGTCTTTTGCGAAAGAGACAGAAGAGTCTGAAAGTCAGTACGAGAAAAGGAAGCGGTGTCTCCGTGGTAGGTCACCGGGCACTCTTCGGGAGCGCCTGTTTCTTTGTTGGTGGTATCGCCAAAGAGCGTTGCTGATCTAGCGAGGGTATTCACGATGTTTGGATTGAAACGTGCCTCCAGAAGAGGAATCAACTCTTTCCGGATACGGTTACGCGTATATCGTGTTTCGGTATTGCTCTTATCCGATCTGAAACTGAGTCCGCAGGCGGAGAGGTAGGCAAGGATATCCTCTCTCGAAGTATTAAGGAGGGGGCGGATGTATCTTCCTTGTTTCGGGGACATGCCGGCGAGACCGAGTGGACCGGCTCCGCGGATCAGGTTCAGAAGGAACGTTTCAGCCTGATCGTTTTTTTGATGTCCAAGAGCGACGTTTTCGAATCCGTGTTGTTCCGAAAGTGAAGAGAAGAAGGTGTAGCGGAAGTCTCGAAGGGACTTTTCATCGCTTTTACGTGAGTTTTTCGGATAACGCTTCACGAAGCAGGGTACACGGTAGCGTTTCGCGAGTTCCCGGACGAAGAGCTCATCATTTTCGGATTCTTCTCCACGGAGCCGGTAGTTCACATGGGCGATGGCGAGCGCGAAGGAAGGATTCTTACTTTTGAGGAATACCAGTATATCAAGAAGGCAAACACTGTCCGGCCCCCCTGAGACGGCGATAAGGAGCGGTGTTTTTCCGTCCAGGAGATGCTCATTGGAAGCGAAATTCTGTACGCGCTTCAAGATACGCCTTGCTTCAAATGGAAGAGAACGCCGCGTGCTTGCGGATGATGTTTTCGACAGCCGAAACGGCTTGATCGAGTTTTCCTTGCTCATTTTCGACAACATAGTCATAAATATCCGTGTGCTTGAGCCACTCTTTTGTGTAGCTCATGCGTTCAAGGAAGTAGGATTCGCTTTTTTGGGTATCTCGGGAGCGGATACGGCGTTCAAGGATATCCAGAGGAGAGCTGATAAAGATCGCTGGTATATCCGGGAAGAGTCGTTTGATGCTTTGGACGCCTTTCCAATCTGCCTGCCAGATACCTATACAGTCTTTCTTGTTGATCACCCGGTTCAGCTCCGTGGAACTTACCCCGTAAGATGCGCCATTTTCGTTCGTGGAATACTCGACGAAGGTTCCTTCCTTGATAGACGAGTCGAATGTTTCTTGGGAGATGAAATAGTATGGGTCGCCTTCCGACTCGCCTGGGCGTTTATCCCGGGTAGTCGTGGTGATGATGCGTTCCAGTGGGAGCTGTTCCCTGAGTCGTTTGATGAGGGTATCTTTTCCGGATCCGGCTGGACCGGAGATGATGAAAATGTGGGCAGGAGTCATACCGTACTGGAGAAGAAAACATCCCGTTTCGTCTACGGGATGTTTTCTTTCTGGTTTAGAGGGCAGTTTTCGCTTCCTTCGCCTTTGCACCAGTCTTGACCGGAAGGAGGCCGAGACGATGGCTTTTGGCCTCGATGGACAGGATTCGCCAGGTGTAGGTCTCTCCGACGGAGAAAACCTCTTCCATTTTCCGTCCCGGATATACATCCGAAAATTCACTGACATGAGCCAGCCCATGGATATCCTTGTCAAGATAGACGAACGCCCCGAAATGATTCATTTTATCGATTTTTCCCTGAACCTCATCATTGACCTTGTATTTTTCGCCAACCTTCTCCCAAGGGTCACTTTTCAGTGCTTTGATGGAGAGCGAGATTCGAGCATCTTCGATGCCGATGATTTTTGCCGAGACATGTTCGCCGGTTTTAATTATCTCTCGTGGATCATCGATGAGTTGCCAGGCAAGTTCAGAAATGTGGACGAGGCCTTCAAGTTTCTCGGTGGCTTTTTTGCCTGTCTCACTTTCGGGAGCAGAGAATTTGACGAAGGCACCGAAGTCGACGACGCCACTCACTTCTCCTTCAACAATATCGCCTACCTGGAGCCGATTGATGAGCTCGCGTTCTTTTTCGCTCTGAGCCGCCTTTTCACTGACAATCAATTTTTCGCTCGCCCGGTCGGCGTCGAGGATACGAACGCTCATTTCCTGCCCGACAAGCTTCTTCAATAATTCGAGAATCTTATTCTTATCCCCGTCCTCGACACGCGGGTAATGTTCGCTTGAAAGCTGTGATACCGGAAGAAATCCGCTGATACCATTGACCTCGATCATAAGACCGCCCTTGTTGGCATCGGTTACCTTGGTCTGTACGATTTCTCGGGCATTGAGTTTTTCTTCGATATCTTCCCAAGATTTTTCGTAGGAAGCCTCCCGAATGGACAGTTCAATATAGCCTTCTTCCGTTTCGAAGCTAGTAAGGGTCGCGTTGACTTCTGCTCCTATTTTCAGCTTTCCTTCAGCACCGAGACCATCGCGCATCTCTTTTCCAAGAACGATACCGGTTCCGAGCGCACCTAAGTCGATTAAGGCATAATTTGAGGAAACGTTCATGACAACGCCATGAACCACGTCTCCCACGCTTGGAATCTCGATAAGGTGTTTGGAGAGAAGATCCTCCATTTGACTGACACTTACTGCGTTCTTGATTTCTGACATAAGGATTTTGACTGGTATTTCGCTCGGCGACGAAACAGTAATGATTAGGACCGAGTACTCGTGACGGAAAAATAAAAAACACCTGAAATCGAACAAGGTGCCTTTAATACGGGGGATAACGTATCGAAAACCGATAGTCGAGGGATTAAAAGCATCCCAGTATTCAATTGTCGTTAAATATCTTTTGTGTACCGAATAGAACCATTCTAGCAGGTCTTTCTAAATTTGACAAGCCCTCACTGTATCTTTTTTGGCTTGTTTGCGTATCGACATTGAAATCGTCCTGTGCTACAATCCTGAGGTAATCGAACACTTTTTCTGTATGAACATTCAGTACTACGGTGATTTTTGCTTTAAAATAAACACGAAACCGAATGGTCGAGCGACGGAAGACGTCGTTATCGTTACGGATGTACCGGACAAATCGACTGGTTTACGGGCTCCTCAGGGAGAGGCGCAGATAGTGGTTCTATCTCATCAAAAGCGGGATATTTCTGAGATCGCCCTTATCAAGGGGTCTCCTTTGGTCTTGGATGCTCCCGGCGAATACGCGGTAAGCGGTATTACACTGGTCGGGTTCCCGAGTTTTCGAGATAATGTGAAGGGTTCCGAAAAAGGGAAGAATACGATCTTTTTGATTGAATCGGAGGAAATTAGGCTGTGTTTTCTTGGTGCTTTGGGACATGAGCTTGAACCATCGGTAATCGAGAAACTGGGAGATGTGGATATTCTTTTTGTCCCAGCTGACGGGACGGATACGCTGAATCTGGATAAGATTGATGACTTGGTTCGGAAGATTGAGCCGAAAGTGACCATCCCGATGCATTACGCCTTGCCAGGAATGAAGGTGTCTCTCGGGGAGGTGAAGAAATTTTGTGATGTTTTGGGAAATTGTCCGGAAGAAACGGTTCTCAAGTATAATATCAAAAAGAAGGATTTCGAAGGAAAAATCATGGAAGTCGTCCTTCTCAGTAACAGTTGAGAAGAACTATGCGTTCATTGTGGGATGCTATCGATGAAATTCGTGAAAAACCCGAAGGTATCCGTCGGCGGTATATGCTTGGATACGTCTCACTGACTATGGTTTTGGTGGTGGGTATTTGGCTCATTTCTGTCCAAGAGAGTTTTCGTTCTGCGGGGATGACTGAGAGTGCTGAGGATATGAAGAATCAGGCTGGACAGATACTCCCGAGTTCTTCGGGAACGAAATCGCTTTCGGAATTGTTTGAGAATGGCGAGGCATTGGATGCGGGGAATACCTCGGTTCCTACGGAGGATTTCTTTGAGAATGAAGTGCGAGCGAAGGACCAGGGAGGTGTCAGTGGTACGAAAGCCCTCGATGGAGGGCAGTAGGGTCGGAATGAAAAGATAAGAGCGGTTAACTTGATTGAGAAGGTATATGGCGGATTCACACTATCATGATGGTAAGATAGAGCCTCGGAATATCACGGACGAGGTTAAACAATCATATCTCGATTACGCGATGAGCGTCATCGTGGCACGCGCCCTGCCTGACGTGCGCGATGGTTTGAAGCCGGTACACCGGCGTATTCTCTATTCGATGTGGTCGACCGGTCTTCGGTCGAGCGCGAAGTTCCGTAAATCGGCGACCGTGGTCGGTGAAGTGTTGGGAAAGTATCACCCTCATGGCGATACGGCGGTGTACGATACGATGGTTCGTATGGCGCAGGATTTTTCCTTGCGGTATCCGCTTATCTGGGGTCAGGGGAACTTCGGTTCCATGGATGGTGACGGGGCTGCCGCGTATCGTTATACGGAAGCGAAGCTTTCCCCGATCGCTGAGGAAATGCTTTTGGATATCGAGAAGGATACCGTCGATTTCATTCCGAATTTCGATGGCGTGCATGAAGAACCGACCGTTCTTCCGGCCAAGCTTCCACAGTTGCTCCTGAATGGTACCGTGGGTATTGCCGTAGGTATGGCGACGAACATCCCTCCTCACAATCTGAACGAGCTGGTGGATGGCATCTGTCACTTGATCGACAAGCCGGACGCGACTATTGATGAGCTCATGGGCTTCATTAAGGGCCCGGATTTCCCGACCGGAGGTATCATGTATAACAGCCGCGATATTCATCATGCCTATGCAACCGGAAAGGGTCCGATCGTCACTCGGGCGCGGGTCAATATCGTCGAAACGAAAGCGGGAAGTTTTCAGATCATCGTTTCTGAAATGACCTATCAGACAAACAAGGCCGCTTTGATCATGAAGATTGCGGACTTGGTCAAGGAAGAAAAAATAGTTGGGATCAAGGATCTACGCGATGAATCGGACAAAGACGGCGTACGGGTCGTTATCGAATTGAAAAAGGACGCGTATCCTCAGAAGGTCTTGAACGCGCTCTATTCGATGACGGATCTTCAGAAGAATTTCAATGTGAATATGCTGGCCCTGGTGGATGGGGTGGACCCGCAGGTATTGAATCTCAAGGCGATTCTCGAACACTATATCAAGCACCGTGAGACGGTCGTGACTCGTCGGGCGCAGTATGAGCTGCAGAAAGCCAAGGATCGTGCCCATATCCTTGAGGGCTTGAAGACGGCTCTCGATCATATTGACGCTGTTATCGAAACCATCAAGAAGTCTCCGACGAAAGAGCAAGCACATGTGAACTTGATGAAGAAGTTCCGTCTTTCTGAACGACAGGCGACCGCTATTCTCGAGATGCGTTTGCAGACTCTCTCTGGGCTCGAACGGAAGAAGATCGAAGATGAACTTGAGGAGAAACTCAAGCTGATCGCTTATTTGGAGGACCTTTTGAAACACCGCAATAAGATTCTCGGGCTGGTGAAGAGCGAGTTGATCGAGGTGCGGGACAGATTCGGTGATGAACGTCGGACGAAGGTCGTCAAAGGAGGCATCGGCGAATTTAAGCAGGAAGATATCATCCCGAATGAGGAGGCGATCATCACCCTGACCGAAGACGGATATATTAAGAGAATGAATCCGACCGTATACCGGGTACAGAAGCGTGGTGGAAAAGGAGTTATCGGCGCCACGACCAAGGAAGAGGACCGAATTGCCATGGTTTTGACCATCGAAATGCATGACAATCTCATGTTCTTTACGAACTCCGGGAAGGTTTTTCAGATAAAGGCATACGAGATTCCCGAGTCTTCGCGGACGGCTCGTGGACAAGCCATAGTGAATTTCCTACAGATTTCCCAAGAGGAAAAGATTACGGAAATGATTTCCTTGAATAAGGATGACGCGTACAAATACCTGTTCATGGCGACGAGTAATGGTACGGTCAAGAAGTCGAAGCTTGATGAGTTCGAAAATGTCCGTCGAAGCGGCTTGATCGCTATTACCCTGGAAAAAGGGGATGTGTTGGGTTGGGTGTGGCCGACGACGGGAAGCGACGAGGTTGTCATGACGACCGCCGATGGACAATCGGTCCGCTTCAAGGAATCAGATGTCCGACCTATGGGTCGGAATGCTGGTGGGGTGCGCGGGATGAAACTGAAGGATGAGAAAGACCGGATCGTCGGTATGGACATCATCACCAAGGATGCCAAGGATATGGAGCTTCTGGTGTTGTCGCAGAACGGATATGGAAAACGTTCGGCACTGAAGCAGTTCAAGACACAGAAGCGGGGCGGGTCCGGGATGAAAGCAATGAAAGTAACCCCGAAAACAGGCGATATCGTCGGAGCCCTGGTGACGAGTCTGGCCAATATCGAAGACGACTTGATCCTGACTTCGGAAAAAGGCACGATTATTCGTGTTCCGTTCAAATCGGTGCCGCTTCTTGGTCGGGTCACTCAGGGGGTGCGCGTGATGAAGCCACAGGCGAAGGACGGGGTTGCTGCTTTCACCATCTTGTAAAACTAGCGTCTTGCTTTTGAAGGAACATGATTGGCAAGAGGAAGGTTGTGATATGAAAATAAAAAAGAGGCCTAGATAGCCTCTTTTTTATTGTGTGTGGCTCTAGTTTTCGTCGTTGATACCGAGCGATCAATCGACAATAGAGGGGCCGCTTTTGCTTAAGTAGTCCAGCATATCCCCCGTACTAAATTTGATGAAACCTTGTGTAAGAACCATGTCGCCTGCTGATGTTGAGATCAAATTCGGGGTAAGCCGGATAGCGCGCAAAGAGTCTTCTTTCGTTCCTGTACAGAATACTTTTGAGCAGTGACTGTTCTGGAGTACTCAGGCGATAACAGTGAGGACGCTGCCCAAGGAAAGCATTCTTTGGGTTCTATCCTGGCGAAGAGTTGGTCGAACAGGGACCAGTCAATCATTAGATCCCTCGGTCTGTCTGTAAAGGTGAAAATACAGTCTTTTTCGACTCTCTACCATAAAAATAGTGAACCAGATGTAACACCAACTGTCTTTTTGTCCTCGGATACCCTGGGATTTGTGCTATGTTTTTCTCTTTGGAAGTATCTGTGAAGCACGGATAGTTTTTCACAACAGTATATCCGAAAAAGTCAAGGAGTTGCGGAAATCGGTGGGGCGTGGTATCGTGCTTTTGTGATATTTTAATTTGAGCGCGATGTAGTCTGGTTGATGACCCGACCCTGTCGTTGCTGACACAATGGCTATGGCCCTGACGAATAAGCAGAAGGAAAAGGTGACCGCTCCTTTCAAACGGCACGAAAAGGACACTGGTTCGCCAGAGTATCAGATTGTTCTGTTCACCGAACAAATCAAGAAGCTCACGGCGCATCTCAAGAAGAACGCGAAAGATTTTCATTCTCGCCGCGGACTGCTCAAGATGGTGTCCCGTCGCAAGAAGCTCATGACCTATCTTGAAAAAGTGAATGAGAAGGCGGCGAAGAAGCTGCGGAAGGATCTCGGAATCTAAACAAGCAAAAGAAATGCCCCTCTCCATTTTCGGTAGGGGTCATTTTCTTAAGAGAAGTCTATGGCAAAATTTCCAGAGCAGCGTGTCGGTGTGCTGGTAGATGTTTCCAATCTGTATCATAGTGCTCGCGTGCTGTATAAGAAAAAAGTGCATTTTAAAAATGTTTTGGAGAGCGCGGTTTCCGGTCGTAAACTTATCCGCGCTATCGCTTATGGGATCACGACGACCGAAGGGATGGAAGATAAGTTCATCGAAGCCCTTGAAAAGACTGGTTACGACGTGAAGACGAAAGATCTTCAGATTTTTCCTGACGGATCGAAGAAGGGTGATTGGGATGTCGGAATCGCGATCGATGCGGTGAAGATGTCACGCAGTTTGGACGTGCTGGTTCTTATTTCCGGTGATGGAGACTATATTCCGTTGGTGGAGTATGTCCAAAATACGACCGGCTGTCGGGTAGAGGTGATCGCTTTTGGGGAGTCCGCATCAGCGAAGCTCGTCGAACAGGCCGATGAATTCACGAATCTTTCTGAGAATCATAAGAAGTACCTCATGGGATGATAGTTTGATACGGAGAATTCAAAAAAACAATCCTTAAAAGAAGGGTTGTTTTTTTGACTTTTTAGCTAAAAAAAGGTATGCTTTGAGCGGTTTGATTATTTTTAATGGTATCGAGGAAGAGGTTGACTAGCACCGTTGTAAGCAGAAAGAAGTGCTTTCGGCTTAGGCCAGTGTTTATTAGCCCTTCGAGCGGTACGAAAAAGAAGTATGCAGGAAAAGAAATGGGCGTTGCAGCTCGGTGGTCGGGAATTATCAATCGAAACAGGTACGCTTGCGAAGCAAGCGAGTGGCTCGGTGACGGCTCGGTATGGGGATACGGTCGTTCTCGCGACTGCCGTTATGAGCAAGGAAATGTCGAAGATCACTGGGTATTTCCCTCTGATGGTGGATTATGAGGAGAGGTACTATGCTGCAGGAAAAATCAAAGGATCGCGCTTTATTAAGCGCGAAGGACGTCCCTCGGATGATGCGGTTTTATCGGGACGGGCAGTCGATCGGACGGTTCGGCCGCTTTTTGATAGTCGCATGCGCAATGAAGTCCAGGTTATTGTGACCACTCTTTCTTACGATGGAGAGAATGATCCGGATCTGGTAGCCATGATAGCTGCCTCGGCGGCGTTGACTTTGTCGGATATTCCCTGGAATGGGCCTATCGGTTCGGTACGCGTTGGGCTTCAGGATGAACAACTCGTATTGAATCCGACGACCGAAGAACGAAAAACCAGCGCTCTTGATCTCTTGGTTTCCGGAACGAAAGAGAAGATCAATATGATTGAGGCGGGTGCTCAAGAGGTGACTGAAGAACGGATTGGTTCCGCTTTGGAATTCGGTTTCGAAGCGATACGGAAAATAGCACTTTTTCTCGAGGATATTCAGAAGGAAGCCGGAAAGGAGAAGCGGATAGCGGCTCTGCTTCAGGGGGCTGACGAGTTCGAGGTCGATATCCGGGCATTCGTGTCGGATCTCGGTTTGGCGGAGGCTTTGTATTTGCGCCCGAAGCAGGCTATGGAGAGCAAAGTGGCTGATATCCGGGCTCAGGTTGAGGCGTATGCAAAGGAAAAATATCCTGATCAGAAATATCTCTCCGAACTTCTTTCTATTCTGGTAGATGAGGTTTCGGATGAGGCTGTCCACGCGAATATCCTCGAAAAGGGTGTCCGTCCGGATGGCCGCGAAGTGACTGAGATTCGGAAAATCACCTGCGATGTGGGGATATTGCCACGCACGCATGGAACCGGGCTGTTTACTCGCGGAGAAACGCAGGCATTGACCGTGACTACTCTTGGCGCCCCTGGAGATCAGATGGTAGTGGATACCATGGAAACCGATGAGAAGAAGCATTATATGCATTTTTACAACTTCCCGCCCTACTCGGTCGGCGAAGTTCGTCCGATGCGTGGTCCTGGCCGACGCGAGGTCGGGCATGGGGCTTTGGCGGAGAAGGCTCTTGTCCCGGTCCTTCCGAGTAAAGAGGAATTTCCATACACGATTCTGCTTGTTTCGGAGGTTTTGGAATCGAATGGTTCTTCCTCTATGGCATCGACATGTGGATCGACATTGTCCTTGATGGATGCCGGAGTTCCGATCAAGAAACCGGTGGCCGGTATCGCTATGGGAGTAATCACGGGGAAAGACGGCTCGTATAAGGTTTTGTCCGATATCCAGGGATTGGAAGATCATTACGGAGATATGGACTTCAAGGTTGCTGGTACCAAAGATGGTATAACTGCGATGCAAATGGATGTGAAAATCGACGGTTTGACGCCAGCTATGCTGAAGGGAGCCCTTTCACAGGCGAGGGAAGGACGTCTTTTCATTATGGACAAGATGCTGTCGGTTATCCCAGAACCACGTGCTGAGATGTCGCCCTACGCTCCGCGTATCATCACTCTCCATATCAATCCTGAGAAAATACGCGACGTCATCGGTCCTGGAGGAAAGATGATCAATCAGATTATCGACGAAACCGGAGTTTCTATCGATATCGAAGACGATGGATCTGTGTTTATTACATCGGCTGATGAGACAAGCGCTCGAAAGGCGGTCGACTGGGTGATGAATATCACTCGCGAAGTGAAAGCCGGTGAACTTTTTCAGGGACGCGTTACACGGATTATGAATTTCGGGGCTTTTGTCGAGGTGCTCCCGAATCAGGAAGGGCTGGTTCATATTTCCGAACTCGCGGATCAGCGCGTCGAAAAGGTTGAAGATATTGTGAAAGTCGGAGATGTCATTCCGGTAATCGTAAGGGAAATCGATGCCCAAGGACGTATCAATCTTTCTCATAAGCAGGCTCTTCGCCGCATGAAAGAAACGGAAGTCGAATAATCGGAAGATTATTTCGTCTCGGACAAAAATATGGTGTATACTGAGAGAGGATTGTATATCCTCTCTTTGTCTTTTCAATGATCTATGAGTTTTTTCAATGCTTTTTCAAAGAAACCGGGCAAAACATCGGTCGTCATACCTCCGGAAATAGCTGCTCGCATCAGTGTCATGAGTGACCATATGACGGAGGCGAGTACGCCAGTATCCGAGGGGGCTCTCCGTGAGTCTGCTCCGCCTATTCCTCTCGGCGCAACCGAGGTTCCTCATGGGCCTTTTTCAGCGGAAGATCCCGGGCTTGCGAGTGCTCCGACGGCCAGCGTGCAACCGGTGTCCCAGGAATCGGCTGAATCGAGTCCTTTTCTTCAGACTTTGGCACCAGAAGCGTTGTTGGTTGAACAGAAAATAAAGCCGCAGGTCGAGTCTCCCTTGTTTCTTACTGAAAAAAATCAAACAGAACAATTCGGTTTTGGTCAGGCACAAAGCTTTTCTCAGGGGCTTGCCACGAGCGGGGTTCTAAAAAACGAAAAAGAACAGAAAAGCGTCGTGTTCAAGGATGTTGCCCGTGCTCCATCGCACAAATCCGGGTGGGTGTTGGGGATTTTTCTGATACTCCTCTTGTCGGCCTTGGGCGGAGCCTATTATTACTTCTATGTTTACTCGACGAAGTTGGGCGGCCCTTCGGATCATGCTGATCCGCAACCGATGCAGCCGGTTTCGGTGATTCCGAATGATGAAAAACCAGCTTTTGAATTTTCTTTGGTTTCCCCGAATTACCTTTCCGTGAATGTGGAAACCATTTCAGCGGAAGAATTACGTTCTCAGCTGGAAAGCATCGGGACAAAGATGCAGTCAGCGAACATCTCTACCCCGATAGAATTCCTCGTCACGGATCAGACGAATACGCCGATAGCTTTTTCCCGTTTCGTTGTTCTTGCTGGCATTAAACTCCCCGAAAGCGTAGTCAGTATGACAGAGGAAGGATTCTCCCTCTTTTTGTTCAATGATCAGGAGCGGGTACGAGTCGGCCTCCGTGTCTCTCTCGAGGAGAACGGGACGATAGGAGAAACCATGAAGAAGGTGGAAGGCGGCTTCCCATCGATTTTTCAGAACCTTTTACTGGGATCGAAAGCAGCTTTGCAGAAAAAATACGTGTATAAGGAGTCGGTTTACGATGGTATGAAAATTCGTTACGTGAATATGTCGGAAACCGATCTGCTTTCTTTCGATTACACGCTTGAAGGAAACGACTGGTTCATAGGAACCAGCAAAAACACCTTGCGTGCCATTCTGGATGCTCGGAAAAAGTAAGACATTTTCTTTTTGGCTTGAAAAAAAGGATACTGGTCGATCCGAGCGGATGTTCCGAGGCGAGAGAGAAATCATGAGAAGGATCGAAAGAAAGGGAGGTATCATTGAAAGGGCTTTTTTCGGGGACAGGGAGTCAATAGCTTTGACCGGAACGGTAAAAATTGCTATAATGTAGTTGTACATTAAAAACATATCTCCTCTCTCGAAAGAACCCCTTTCTTCGGATGGTGTGAGGCTTCCCTTTCACAATTACCCCCTAATTGTGCGGGGACTCC